>CAYHHH010000007.1:0-2292 GCA_964356125.1 uncultured Bifidobacteriaceae bacterium
GGCTGACACGAAGGTCAGAGCGCGTTTTCGACCATCGGCGGCTCCGGACGGGTCACCGGCGCGCTCGCAATGTAGCCGGCATGTGCCAGCCGGCTCTGGAACAACGCGGTTTCAGACGCGAAGAACACCAGCCTGATCCACACGCGTCCGAGCAGATAGAGCTGGCTGATGGCCACGCCGATCCAGACGCCGGCGCCGGTCGAACCGGCGCCAGGCGCGGCGATCGCGTAGATGCCTAAAAGCGCGACGAACAGGCATCCAGTTGCGACATACAGCGCCACGACTGCCGCCGCGTTCCGGCGCGCGAATCGCGCGCCCGCGGCGATCGCGCCGATCATGCTGCGGCGATCTTCGACGACGGCGCGCACCCTGGCGTAATCGAACACGACGCTCACAAGCGCGAGCAGCGCGCCGAAGATCGCGTACAACGCCAGGCGGATGACAAACGCCGTTCGCTCCACGGTGACGTCGCGCGTGAGCTCGCCGAACAGCCGATCGAGCAACAGCGGGTGCACGACGGCGAACAGGACGTAGTACGCGAGCGCGATGAACGGCGCCATCCGGAGGAAGCGCACGAAGTAGACACCGCACGCCGTGAAGAATTCATGCGACCGCGTCGCGCGCGCCCGCGCGTACCGATCGAGGATGCCGCCCGCCAGGAACAGCCACAACAGAAGATATCCGGCACCGAGCCACAATAACGGCGACGGGCGTGCCTCACCGTCGGCAAAGGCGCTGAGATTGTCGAGCACCACGGCGAAGCCGATGATGCCGGGCTGAAACGTCTTGCCCAGGGTGCCCGCCTGCCCGGTGAACTCGCTCCACCATTGCACGTTGACGCCGCCCGCCAGTTGCTCGGCCATCAGGCTGCTGCCGAGGTGCGCCTGCAGCGCATCGCGCATCATCATCGAGAACGGCAGCGCCGCCGCCAGCGTGGCCACGAAGACGCACGCGAGGATGACGGGCGCGCCGTTCACGCGCCCGATGCCGTCGCGCAGCACCGCCACGGTTGACATCTTCTTCCCTCTTCCCTCTTCCCTCTTCCCTGACATGTCTTTAAACAAAGAACGCCCAGGTGAGCAGCTGGTCCTGCAGCCAGACGAGCCAGGTGGCGGCCCATTTCGTCGCGGCGCGCCCGCTGGCGGGCTGGGTCGTGAAGCTGTTGTTCGTGAAATTCGTGTCGAGTACCAGAATCTGATCGGGGTCGACTTGCGCCGAGACCACACGGGTCGCGTGCTCGAACGTCACGCGATGCCACCGGCCGGCGCCGTCCCACGCGAAGCGCCGCTGCTCGCCGTTGGCGAGCGTGGCAAGTATCGTCACCGGAAAGATTCCGTCGCCGTGGCGCCGCACGACCACGGCGTTCGCGAACGTCTCCTCGTCTGTGTCTGCGCTCGTGACGGCGTCGACGCCGTAATCGAACACCGCCGATCCGCGGTAGACCTGATCGAAGAACGGTGTGAGATCTCTGCCGCTGACTTCGTTCGCCACTTGAAACAGATCGCCGGCCTTCGGATGCCTGAACTTCCAGCGCTCGAAGAACGTCGCGAGAATCTGCTGGACCGTCGTCCAGCCCATCGCGCGCTCGAGTGTGTGCAGCCACAGCGCGGGTTTGGCGTAGGTCATCGGCGCCGACATGCGAGGCCAGTATCTGAATGACGGCGTCGACTGGACGTCTACGGTCGGGTTGCTGCGATACGCCGTCAGCGCCTCGCCGGAGACCAGCCGGTCCCATCGCACGTCCTCGAGCACCCACGGCACGAAGCCCCCGAAGTACCGCTGCACGTCGCGCCCTTCCGGAAATTCTTCCGCCATCACGCGCGCGTTGGCGTATTGATTGATGCCTTCATCCATCCAGGCGTCCTCGAACTCGTTGGTGGCGACCATGCCGTACCACCATTGGTGCCCGGTCTCGTGCACGACCGTGTCTTCGATGTATGTGTCTTCGCGCGGCGTCAACCACGATGTCCCGACCGTGAAGAGGGTCGGATACTCCATGCCGTCGGTCTCGCTCTGCCAGGCCGGATCGACGATGGTGATGTGGCCGTATGGATAGGGGCCGAACCATTCGCCGTAGTGCCGGAAGGTCGCGCGCGCGCTTTCAAAATGGCGCGCCGCCTGCGATGCGTGCTCCGGCTGCAGCATCAGCCGCATCTCGACCGGCGGCAGGCCGGGATGCTCGAACCGCTCGCGCGCTTCGACGTAATCGGGGCTCGTCGTCCAGGCGAAATCGTGCACGTCCTCCTGGTAGTAGCGGTGTGTCGTGGTGCCGTCCGCGTTGTCCGTGCGCTC
>CAYHHH010000007.1:2392-4552 GCA_964356125.1 uncultured Bifidobacteriaceae bacterium
GACAACGTGAGGCTCGAGATGTCAATAGCGGCGAAGTCTGCGTCCCGCCGCGATCCCGCGGCCTGCCACCACCAGGTGAGCGCGTGCTCGCGCATCCAGGTGGAATCGCGGTTTCGCCACGCGTTGTAATAAAGGTGGAACTGCAGTTCGGCGGTGGAGGCGGCGGAGGTGTTGGTCCAGACGAGCGTCTCTCGGCCGCTCAGCGTACGCGCGCGAGTGTCCAGCTTTACATCAATCGTGTAGTTCGCATTGCGCGGCGACAGCGGCTGCGCACCGCCAGGATTGGCACTCGCGAGTGCAATAGCGAGCACAGTGAACGCGCGCAGAATCACCGCAGAATCCTACCGTATACTGCTGGAAGCCGCGAGCGGCGCGGGGCGATGGGGCCCCGCAAGCGAAGCGGCGCGGAGCGGGGGGAAGGGGCCCCCGCGACTAAATATGATTCGCGTCTTGTTGTACGGGCTTGGTCCCATCGGTCTCATGGTGGCGCGTCAGCTTGCCACGCGCGACGGGTTTCGCATCGTCGGCGCCGTCGATGTCGATCCAGCCAAGGTGGGGCGTGACGCCGGCGACATCGCCGGCCTCGAGCGCCCGCTTCGCGTCACAGTCGATCCCGACCCGCGCCACGCCATCAGGAAATCGAAGCCGGATGTCGTGGTGCTCTGCACGTCTTCGTCCATACGCGGCGTCTTGCCGCAGATCGAAGGCGTGCTCACGTTGAAAGTGCCGATCGTGACCACCACCGAGGAGCTGAGCTATCCCGTGCGGCGCAACGCGCCGCTCGCGAAGAAGATCGATGCGATGGCGAAGCGCGCGAAGGTGGCGGTGTTGTCGACCGGCGTGAATCCCGGCTTCGTGATGGACGCGCTGCCCATCATGCTGACGGTCGCCTGCGAGCGCGTCGAGTCGGTGACCGTGCACCGCGTTCAAGACGCCAGAACCAGGCGGCTGCCGTTCCAGCAGAAGATCGGCGCGGGCCTGTCGCGGCAGCAGTTCGCGCGCGAGGTCGAGCGCGGATCGATTCGGCACGTCGGGCTCGCCGAATCGATCTCGATGATCGCCGACTCGCTGGGATGGCAGATCGATCGCATCACCGATGAGGTGAAGCCGAAGATGGCCGACGAGACGGTCTCGAGCGAGTTCCTGGCCGTCGATCCCGGGTACGTCAGCGGCATCATCCAGGATGGTGTCGGCTACCGGCACGGTACCCCCGTCATCATCATGCACATGGAAGCGTATCTGGGCGCGCCCGAGCCATACGACGAAGTGCGCGTGACCGGCGTGCCGAATCTGACGTTGCGGATCCCCGGCGGCGTTCCCGGCGACATTGCCACGGCGTCGATTGTGGTGAATTCGATCCCGAAGGTACTGGCGTCGCGGCCCGGTTTACAGACGATGAAGGATTTGCCGGTGCCGTCGTTTTACAGCGGACGCTGACTCCCTGCTGCGCCTATAATTGGCCCTTCACGCCCCCTTTTCATGATTGCGAGGGAAGTTTATGAGCCGATCTTCGCGCCGTGCGTTTCTAGCTTCCGCCGCGGGCACGTCCGCCGCATCGTTCTGGATGCCTAAGAAAGTGTTCGGCTACAGCCGCGCGCACGTCATCGACCTGAAATCGAGCCGCGGCGTGTCCAAGTGGGACCTCGACACGCCGGCGCTCGTGCTCGACCTCGACAAACTCGAGCAGAACATCGCGGCGATGAAAGCGAGCCTGGCCGGCACGAAGGTCGGCTTTCGGCCGCACGCGAAGACCCACAAGTCGGCCGATATCGCGAAACTGCAGCTTGCGGCGGGTGCCGTCGGCATCTGCACCGCCAAGCTGACTGAAGCAGAGACGCTGTTCGCCGAGGGCATTCAGAAGATCTGCATGACGACCGCGAATCCGGGCAAGGCGAAGATTCAGCGCGCGATGAATCTGCGCAAGAAGAATCGCGAGTTCATCCAGGCGGTGGATCACCCGCAGAACGCGCAGGACCTGTCTGACGCGGCGAAGGCCGCCGGCGTCACCGCGGACGTCGTCGTCGATGTGGCCGTCGGCACACGCAGCGGCGTGCCTGCGGGCGACCAGGCGCTCGCGCTGGCGCAGCTCGTCGACAAGCTGCCGAACCTGCGGTTCCGCGGCATGCTCGCGTATGACGGCGGCGCGCAGCACATCAAGGG
>CAYHHH010000007.1:4652-8559 GCA_964356125.1 uncultured Bifidobacteriaceae bacterium
GTCTGTATGCGAGCCAGTGCAGCTCTCATACGGGCCCGTTCCCATCAGGTAGTCATCCTCGTAGACATTCGCGCGACCATCTTCCGAGACGAACGTCCGGCACTCGCCGGACGAGCGCATGCCGCTCTTGCGGCAGACCGCGATGCGCTCGACGTCGGACGGCATGTCGAACCAGTCGGGGGCGCTGCCCGCGGTCGCGTTCTTCATGAAGTGCGCCCATGCGGGCACGGCGACCGTTCCCGCGAATCCGCGCTTCATGATTGTCTTCTTCTCGTCGTGGCCGAACCAGACACCGGCCACCAGGCTTGGCGTGTATCCCACGAACCACGCGTCGCCGTAATCGTCGGTTGTGCCGGTCTTGCCTGCGGCCGGCAGCGTGAATCCTTCCGTGCGAGCGCGTGAGCCGGTGCCGCGGTTCATCACGTCGGCCATCATGCTGGAAATCAAATACGCGGTTCCCGGGCGGATGGCTCGATACGGATGGCGATCGAGCGAGCTCAGCCAGATGATGTTGCCGCTGCGATCTTCGATGCGCGTGATCAGCGTATGCGGCGCGAGGATGCCGCTGTTCGCGAACGCGCCGTATGCGGACGTGAGGTCGACGAGCGTGACCTCGCCGGTGCCGAGCGCGAGCGACGGCACGGCGGGCAGCGGCGAGCTGATGCCGAGACGGCGCGCGTACGTCTGCGTCGTCGTGATGCCGACGAGCTGCATCACCCTCGCCGCGGCGCGGTTGCTCGAAACGGTCAACGCCTGCCGCAGCGTGTAGCTGGCGGCCTCGTGCTCGCCGGACGGAAGCCAGTCACCCTGCGCCGTGTGAATCGGCGTGTCCATGCCGGTCACCTGCGAGCTGGGCATGTATCCCTGATCGAGCGCGGCGGCAAACACCAGTGGCTTGAAGGCAGAGCCCGGCTGACGTTTCGCCTGCATGGCGCGGTTGAACGAGCTTTCGTGGAAATCGCGGCCGCCCACCATCGCGAGCACTTCGCCGGTGCGCGGATCGATCGCCACCAGCGCCGCTTCCAGGCCGCCTTCGCGCTCCGCGCTCCGGCGAGCCAGGCTATTTATCTTGTCGAGCTGCGAGAGCCGCGCGGCGATCGCCTCTTCGGCGTGCCGCTGAAGCGTCATGTCGATCGTCGTATAAATCCGCAGGCCGCCCTTCAACACGTCTTCGGCGCCGAACTGCCGCATGACCTGGCGCCGCACGCTCTCGAGAAAATGGAGCCCCGTCGCGTCCGCGCCGTGCGGGGCGTGCGCGCCCTGAGGCGTGGCGGCGTACGGGTCGTGCCGTTCCTGCGCGAGCGCCATCGGCGACGCGACCGCAGCGGCGTACTCGGCGTCGGTCATGGCGCCGTTCTCGCGCATCGCCTTCAGCACCATGTCGCGCCGGGTCTTCGCCACGCTTGGCGAGATCCGTGGCGAGCAGACAGACGGGCACGGAATGAGGCCGGCCAGCAGCGCGCTCTCGGCGTGCGTCAAATCGGCGGCCGGTTTGCCGAAGTAGCCGCGCGCCGCCGCTTCGACGCCGTAGTGGCCGTTGCCCAGGTAGATGCGGTTGAGATAGGCCTCAAGGATATGTTGCTTATCGAATCGGCGCTCGACGCGCAGCGCGAGCAGCGCCTCTTTGATTTTGCGCTGGATGTTGCGATCGGTCGTCAATGCGACGTGCCGGATGAGCTGTTGCGTGATGGTGCTGCCGCCTTGCTTCACCGCCCGCGCCTTCAGGTCGACCCACGCGGCGCGCGCGAGGCCGATCACGTCCATGCCTGCGTGCCTGTAGAAGTAGCGATCCTCGGCTGTGAGCACTGCCGAAATCATCCTCGGGGAGACCCGGTCGAGCGGAACGTTCGTGCGGTCCTCACTCGCGAAGGAAAACACCAGATTGTTATGCCGGTCGTAGACGAGCGACGCTTCGGGCGCGGTGTCGAGCTTCAAGTCGCGGGAGATTCGATCGAGCTCCCGAGCGAAGAGGTGAAGCGATCCGAGACAAAACACCAGCGTGGCTGCGGCTACGCACCAGATGAAATAGCGGGCGAACTCCCTGACTCTCTCCATGCTCACGTCCTGTTGTCACAGAATTGCAAGCAGAAGGCCATATCAGGAATTCGGCGCGGAACGCACGGATTTTTGGATCTGCATCCGCTCTTCGCATGAAGTTGTGAAACTTGCATGACAACGGAAACGTCTCGACGCTGGCGGTCGTATGCCGGTAACGATTGCCCTTCTCCCGCCTTCAGGTGTTCGCCGTCACGTGTCTCGTCGCCGCAGTCGAGACCGGAGCGCGGACCGACGCGAAGCGTCAGTGTCTGACTGACACCTCACGGGCCGCGATTGCGGCATGCACGTCAGTCATTATTTTGGATCCTCACGACGACGGGGCCTTCGTGAATCGGGGCATCGCGTTCCGGCGACTCGGCGACATCGACCGGGCGATGAAAGATTACGACGAAGCGATCCGGCTGAATCCGCGCGCGGCAGACGCCTTCAATAACCGCGGCAATGTGTTTCGAGTCCGCGCCGAGCCCGATCGGGCCATGCGCGACTACGATGAGGCGCTTCGGCTCAACCCGCACTACGCGCACGCGTATAACAACCGGGGGATCGTCTTGCTCGAGATGGGTGAGGTCGATCGCGCGATCGAGGACTTCAACAAGGCGATTGCGGAGGATCCAGGTTACGCGAACGCGCTCGGCAACCTCGGCCTGGCATACTTCTTAGGCGGGTACATCCCTTAGAGCCGGGTTCCCGTCAGCGCGCGGATGATGACGCTGTCCTGCCGGAACCGGCGTTCTAAATCTTTCCGAAAATCACCCCACCACGCGCGATCGAGCTCGTCCGTCATCACTTCGAAAATGACGATGTCGTCGCGCGTGGTTTCGCCGGCATCGTCTCTCCAGAGGCCGCGGGCCGGCGCGCGCATGTAGGTCGTCACGCCGCCGAATCGATCGGCGAGCTCGGCGCGCAGCTGCACGAAATCGTCCGGCTCGAAGTGCTGCCCTTCGTTGTCGTTCACCGGCAGAAGAATCTGAATGAGATTCATGGTTTAGCTACAGGCTACCGGCTACGAGCTACCAGCTAGATGCGGTGACGAGCGACAACGGATCGACACGCGCGCCGTTCAGACGAACGCTCCAATGAAGATGCGGCCCGGTCACGCGGCCGGTCGCTCCCACGAGGCCGACGATCGTCGCCGGCTCCACCGTGTCGCCAACCTGCGCGTGCAGTTCGGACAAGTGCGCGAACACCGAGAACAGCCGGTCCCCGTAATCGACCACGATGGTGTTGCCGGTGAAGTACATCGGGGCCGCGACGACGACTTCGCCGTAGTTGGCCGCGCGGATGGGCGTGCCCGGCTCGCCGACGAAATCGACGCCGGCATGGGGCGAGCGCCGCTGGCCGTTGTAGTAGCTGCGCGTCCCGAAGTTACTCGTCGGACGACCGTCGACCGGCAGCACGAAGGCGCCCGACCAACGCCTCGGCGACACGCGCGCGTACGCGTCCGCGAGCATCGCGGCGTCGCGCGTAATCTGATCGAGCGCCTCTGGCGGCGGATCGACGAAGCTGCCGGGCACGCGCAAGCGGCGCACGCGAAATTGTTTCGGCGCCACGCGCAGCGTTCGCGTGGCAGTCGCCACGCCGCCGTTGCGGTCGATGCGCATAGGATACGCGCCCGGCTTCGTATCGAGATCGATGCCGACGAGCGCGCGCCATTTCTGCTGCTGCTCGTCGTAATAAAACGCGAGATCTTGCCCGAGCACGGTCGCGGCGATCTGCACATCGCGATCTACCCCGCTGATATCGACGCGCGCGACATCGCCGGGCTGCAGCGTCGCCGGCGCGAATGACACGGAAAGCGGGCGCTGTCCCTGCGAGCGGGCGGAGACGAGCTCTACGCCACACGCGATCG
>CAYHHH010000007.1:8659-15479 GCA_964356125.1 uncultured Bifidobacteriaceae bacterium
CCCCCACTCACTGCCACCACGATGTACTGCCGTCCGTCGATGCTGTAGGTCATCGGCGAGCCGCTTTGCGGCGCGGGGATGAAGATCGCGCCGACTTCCGCGCCCGTTGCTTTGTCGTACGCGCGCAGCATCGCGCCGCGCCCGCGCGGCGTCGTCGTCGCCTGCGGATCGCCCATGATCACGAGGGTCTTCGTTACGAGCAATCCCACCGCGCCGTTCTGGCCGGTCTTCGGAATCGTCAGCCCTTTCAACGCCGGGTGATTTCGCACGCCGTCGGGCGTGTCCCCGTGCGGCACCTGCCACAGTAATTCGCCTCGATCGAGTTGAATCGCCGCGAGCACGCCGTAGGGCGGCTTCATGATTGGAAGGCCCTGCACGGTGAGCCCGCCGGCCGGAAGTTTCGATGTACCCGGCACGGTTTCGGAAGCCATGGCTGTCGAAGGCAGTACCGGAGCCCCCGCGCCTCTTCCGGCCTGTGCGATTGCGCGAGGCGAGTCCGCCGCGCAACAGTCGCCCGGCCCAAACACTTCTACGAACGGCTGGCCTGCAACGCCGCGGACGTACCTGATGTCGGAAAATCCCGGCGGCGGCGAGACGAGAGAATGTGTGTTGATGCCCGCGTTGGACGCCGGCGCAAACGCCACGTGCGTCTCGGGATCGTATCCACCGCCGGGCCAGTTCGTGCCGCCGCCGAGATTGCCGATGCTGAGCGATCCGAGCAGCCCGTTGCTCGTGCCCAGGATCGGCGGATTGAAGAGCGGGCCCGGCGTGTACCGCGAGAGCTGGGAGAGCGCCTGCGCGCGCAGCTCCGGCGTGAAATCGATGATGTCGTCGGGAATGTTCACGAAGTTGCGCGCGTACGCCGGCGGCCTGGTGGGGAAGGGCTGTGTCGGCGAGTACGTCTCTCCGGGAACGTCGCCACGCGGGACGGGGCGCTCCTCGATGGGCCACACGGGCTGCCCTGTGACGCGATCGAACACGTACAGGAAGTTCTGCTTGCTCGGCACGGCCACCGCCTTGATGGCGCGCCCGTTGACGTTGATGTCGGCGACGAGCGGCGCCGACGACATGTCGAGGTTCCAGAGCGGGTGATGCACGAACTGGAAATGCCACTTGCGCTTGCCGGTTTTCAGATCGACGCACACGAGGCTTTCGGCAAAGAGGTTGTTCCCGGGCCGGTGGCCGCCGTAGTGATCGGACGTGGGCGACTCGACCGGCAGATACACGAGGCCGAGCTCTTCGTCCACGCTGATCTGGGTCCACACACCCACGTTGCCGTTGAGCGCCCACGAATCGTTGTCCCACGTCTCGTGCCCGTACTCGCCCGGATTCGGAATCGTGTTGAACCGCCAGAGCTGCTTGCCCGTACGCACGTCGAACGCGCGCACCAGCCCTTTCGTGTTGTTGTGCGTCGAGACCGTCGCGCCTTCGCGGAACGACGATCCGATGATGATGACGTCACCGGCGACCGCGGGCGTCGAATGGATGCCGATCTCGCCGGACTCGAGGTCGATCTGCTGGTTGACCCCTTTGACAACCCCCACCTTCAGGTCGAGCACGCCTTTATTCGCGAACGACGGAATCATGGCGCCGGTCTTCGCGTCGAGCTCGACGAGCTGATAGCCGGTCGTGACGTAGATGATGCGCTCGTCGCCTTTGCCGTCGGTCCAGTACGAAACGCCGCGGCCCGACAACTGGCGCGGCGAGACCGCCGCGCGACGCCCTTCGCGAAGGCTGTGCGCCCAGTTCAGCTCGCCGGTGCGCCCGTCGAGCGAGATGACCGCGCGGCGCGTGCCGCCGGTCGTATACAACATGCCCTTCACCATCACCGGCGTGCCTTCGAGCTTGTACTCAGGGCGCGGGCCGAGGTGGTCCGTCTTGAAGCGCCACGCGACTTGCAGCTGGTTGAAATTCGCGGCGTTGATCTGGTCGAGCGGCGAATAGCGCCAGCCGCGGAGATCGCCCGAATAATCCGGCCACTCGCCGTTGATGATGCTCGGCTTGCCGGACGCAGGCGATTGGCTGTTGAGCGGGACGATGACGGTGAGAAGCCCGAAGACCAACGACAGGGCTAAAGCCCTGTGCCACCGGGAACGAGCACTGCGCGCCATCCGTCCACCGCCTTTCGAAGGGGCAAGGGGTAAGGGGTAAAGGGTAAGGTGGGGCGGATTATACGGTCAATCGCGCGCGAGCGCGACGTACACGGCCAGCGGCGCGACGAGCAGGCAGAAACTGGCGGCGGCGAGGACGTACGTGAGCGGTGTCCCCATCGACAGAAGGGGCAGTTCCCCGAAAGAGAACGCCGGAAGCGTCAGGCGGCCTGCCACCGATACGAGCAGCCCGATGAATGCGGCCATCGCGAGGGCCTGCGTGAGAAGGATGGGTCGTGCAGCCTTGCGCGCGGCCTCCTGGCGTGCGCGCATCTGCGAGCGCCACCAGATGATCTCCGGCGTCGGGACGCGCGCCGTCCGCGTCGTGTGCTCGAACTCCTGGCGGATCTGCTGCGCGAGCGCGACGAGCGGTCCGCACTCAGGGCATTCAGCCTTGTCGCACTGGCAGTCGCGGAGTCTCATGACGTCAGAATCCTCGCAAGCTTCCGCCGCGCCCGAAACAGGAGCGGCTTGATGCTGCCTGTCTTCAGCCCGAGCACGCCCGCAATTTCCTGGTGCGTCGACCCCTGTCCGTAGGCGAGCCACACGAGCTCGCGCTCGCGCCGGCTCAGCTGCGCCATCGCGCGGGTCAGATCCGATCGCTGCTGCGTCTGCCGCGCAAGATCGCCCGACGCCGGGATGTCGCCTTCGCCGTGTTCCGGCAGCTGCGCGTTGTCGATACGCGGCCGGCGGAATCGATCGCGAATCAGGTTGGTGGCGATGCGAAACAGATAGTTCTTCCGATGTTCCTCCGATTCGAACGTCATCGTCGCGCGGAGGAGCCGGAAATACGCTTCCTGAAGAAGATCGTCGGCGGCCGAGGGGTCGTTCGTCGCGCGCGCCAGATAGGCCCACAACATGCTCGACGTGCGTGTGTAGAAGCCGCGAAACGTCTCTTCGTCCATTTGCAGCGTGTCGTCGAGCGCCGGGCTGTCTGCGGCCGGCGCTACCGGTTCCAGGCTGTCCATGAATGGGAAGGCGTATGAGAGAAGTTGCCGCGTCATGGCGTTGGGGTGTTGCCACTATAGTGCGCCGGCAGCGCCTGCACCAGTCCGAGGCGTTGCGACAGGAGGTAGGAAACCGCGGCTGATACGGCGAACCCGATGCCGATCATCAGGACGACGATGCCGACGCCGTTGAGGAAGGTGGCCACTTCAGGTTCCCCCGCGGTCGAACTGACGACGATCAACCCCGCGCCGAGCGCCCCGAGCACGATGCCCGACTGCATCGACCAGAAGATCCGGCTCAGCGGCGCACCCATCGCGCGCGGCGCTGCCTGCGGCATGATGGGTCCCTCGGTGAGTGCCTTGCCCTGCGGAGATTGGAGGTAGGCGAGCAGATCCTCACTGGACGCAAACCGATCGATCAGCTTGGTGTTGAGATCGTTCTGCGCCTTCATCGCGCGCTGCCAACGTCTGTGCTCGACGACGGTTTTCACGAGAAAGACGATGCCCGTCGTGATCGTCATTATGATGAGCGCAACGCCCGCGAACTCCACGACATTGTTCATGGCGCGCACTACTTCCATCCGCGGATTGTTGCTCTGTTCGTCGAAGCGGCGTTCGCCGACGAAGAACGATGGATTGTGCGCGATCTGGGGATGTTGCTCCAGGAACGCAGCCAGCATCGGGTAGTTCGCGATGTAGTCGGGTCGATACATCAGGGTTGGATCGATGCGCAGTACTTCGCGGACTGACGGCGGATACTGGTTGAAGATTTCGTTGAGCCGATCGCGCGTTTCGCGCGCGTCGCGCGTTTCCTGCGCGATCATGCCCGGTGACGATTGCGCTGGCGCTGCTGGAGGCTGAGGCCGCTGCGGCGCCGGTGGGGTCACTGGCCGGGTCGGCGGCGTTTGTGCCTCGGAGGCGGCGGATGCCATCACGAGACCGAGGACCAGGGCGAAAATTTGTAAGTGTTTCATCACCTTCTAATACGCACGGCCGCCGGCAAGGTTAGCGCACCCACAAACGTCTTTCCGCCTGAGACCATCTTCCCGATTCTAACGACGCTAGTTTGTTCTGCGGGAAAAGTCCCGATTCGAAACAAATGCCGGAATTACTAAAGATTTTCTACTTTACCGATAAAGTAAACAGAAATCGTTGACTGTAACTGTAAAGTGTAGTACTTCCACGCGTGCGATACCTTGTTTAATCTCAGTGGAAAGGTGGCGGTGGTCACCGGCGGCGGGTCCGGCATCGGACGAGCGATTTCGACCCTCTTCGGCGCTCAGGGTGCGCACGTCGTCGTGCTCGATCTCGACGCGGAGGCGGCCCGAGAAACGGCCGGGGGCATAACCGCGGCCGGGGGCAGCGCGGACGCGGCGGCTTGCAACGTCGCCGACGCCGCCGGCGTAAAAACTGCGTTCGACTCGATTATCGGACGGGTGGGACGCCTCGACATTCTGATTAACAACGCCGGGGTTGCGCACGTCGGCAACATCGAGCGCACGCCCGAAGACGATTTCGATCGCCTGTATCGCGTCAACGTCAAGGGCGTGTACTTGTGCAGCCAGGCGGCGGTGCCGGTGATGGTCAGGCAGGGAGGCGGCGTCATCCTGAATATGGCGTCGATCGTGTCGTTCATCGGCGTCGCCGACCGGTTCGCGTATTCGATGACGAAGGGCGCGGTGTTGACGATGACGAAGTCGGTCGCCATCGACTACGTCAAGCAGAACGTCCGATGCAACTGCATCTGCCCGGCGCGCATCCACACGCCGTTCGTCGACGGCTTCGTGAAGAAGAATTACCCGGGGCGTGAGGAGGCCGTGCTGCAGGAGCTGGCGGAGTACCAGCCCATGGGGCGGATGGGGACGCCGGAAGAAGTCGCCTATCTCGCGTTGTATCTGTGCTCCGATGAAGCGTCGTTTGTCACGGGGCAGGCGTATCCGCTCGACGGCGGCGTGCTGAATCAATGAGAGTTGTCTTAACGGTCAATCTGAAGGACGAGCCCGGCATCGTCGAGACATACAGCCGCCTGCACCGGGAGGTGTGGCCCGATGTGCAGGCGAGTCTCAGGCAGGCCGGCGTGGACAAGCTGGATATTTATCTCCTCGGCCATCGTCTCGTGATGGTGGTCGAGATGCGCGAGGGCGTCGACTATCGCATCGCGTTCACGACGCATGCAGCATCGACGCCGAAAGTGGTCGAATGGGAACGCCTGATGAAGTCGCTCCAGGTGCCCTCTGAAGAGGCGCGCGCAGGCGAATGGTGGGCCGTCATGGAGCCGGTCTTTCATCTGAATCAGGACACAGCGGAGGAACTGGCCATTGCCCACGTCGCCGATCGGTCGCGCACGTCCTGACACCGGGGTGATGACGCATCTCCGGCAGGCGTGGGCCGTGCCCTCGAAGCCGCGCCCGATCGTCATCATCGGCGCCGGTGGTGTTGTGCGCACGGCGCACCTGCCTGTATACCGGCGCCTGAAGTTTCCGGTCGCAGGGCTCTACGACATCAATCCCGACGCCTCGCGCGAGACCGCGAGACGCTTCGGAGTGTCGACCGTGTTTTCGTCTCTCGCCGAGGCCACGATGCCGGCCGACGCGGTGTTCGACCTGGCGGTGCCCGGCGATCAGATTACCGGTGTCTTGAAAGCGCTGCCGCGCGGGGCGGCGGTGCTCATTCAGAAGCCGATGGGGGAAGATCTCGCGGCGGCGCGATCGATCGTCGGCATCTGCCGCGACCTCGGACTGGTGGCGGCGATGAATTTTCAGCTGCGCTTCAGCCCGAACGTGCTCGCGCTTCGCGATCTGGTGGCGAGCCGAGAGCTGGGCGACATCGTCGACATCGAAGTACGCCTCGTCGTGAAGCAGCCGTGGCACCTCTGGAAATTTCTCGAAGGCGCGCCGCGCCTCGAGATCCTGTACCACTCGATCCATTACCTCGACACGATACGGGCCCTCGTGGGAGAGCCCCGCGGCGTGTACTGCCGCGCCGTGGCCCATCCGTCGATGCCCGAATTCCACGACACGCGCAGCACCATCATTCTCGACTACGGTGATGCGCTGCGCTGCTCGCTGCTGCTCAACCACACGCACGAGCATGAAGGGACGCACGGGGCGTCGTTCCTCAAGGTGGAAGGCACGAAGGGCGCCGCGCAGCTGACGCTTGGCGTCAATATCGACTATCCGAACGGGCCGCGCGACACGCTGGAGGTGGCGCTCGAGAAAGGGCGGTGGCAGCGGGTCGACTTGAGAGGCTCGTGGTTCATCGAGGCGTTCGAAGGACCGATGTCGAACCTGCAGCGGTTCGTCGCAGGCGAGGACGCCGCGCTGGTGTCGCCGGTCGACGACGCGATCCGGACGATGGCGCTCGTCGAGGCGTGCTACGAATCCAGTGCTGCGGGCGGAACACCCATACCGAGCGTCTGAATTGGTAGATTGGCGGATTGGTAGATTGTCAGATTACGCGGGCCACGGAATCTGCCAATCTGGCAATCTACCAATCTTCCAATACATGCATGCGGACTGATGCTTCGGCGCGCGCCGGTTGCTCGCCGGTTCCGATTGGCCGGTCTGCACGGTGGCGGCCGATTACCGGCGCACCATCGCGCTGGTGGACGACTACATGAAAGACAGGCCTGCCGCGGAGCGGGACGCCGTGATGGGCGGCAACGCGGCGCGCCTGTGGCGGCTGCAGGAAACCGTTGGCGCAACTAAAGTTGCGCACTACCGG
>CAYHHH010000007.1:15579-18044 GCA_964356125.1 uncultured Bifidobacteriaceae bacterium
ACCGGGCGTAGGGCCACCGGGCGTAGGGCGCAACTTTAGTTGCGCAGAACCGAAGGAGAGCTCGTGTGAAAAAATCGGCACTGTGTTGTGGAGCGCTGGCGCTCCTGCTCTCCGCGTGCAGCTCGTCGTCGCCTGCGGACAGCGGCAAGATGACCATCGCGGTCATTCCGAAGGGCACCTCGCATGTGTTCTGGCAGAGCATTCACGCCGGCGCCGCGAAGGCGGCGCAGGAGCTCGGCGTCGACATCATCTGGAGAGGCCCGCTGCGCGAAGACGATCGCGCCTCGCAGATCGCCGAGGTCGAGGGCTTCATCACGCGCGGTGTGTCGGGCATCGTGCTGGCGCCGCTCGACGAAGCGG
Organism: uncultured Bifidobacteriaceae bacterium; assembly: GCA_964356125.1. Taxonomy (GTDB): domain Bacteria; phylum Acidobacteriota; class Vicinamibacteria; order Vicinamibacterales; family JAMQPK01; genus JAMQPK01. Next base: position 15,940 of record CAYHHH010000007.1, read on the forward strand.
CGCTGGTGGGACCGGTCGGCGATGCGGCGCGCGCGAAGATTCCGGTGGTCATCATCGACTCGGGATTGAAAGGAGGCGACTACGTCAGCTTCGTCGCCACCGACAACCGCGCGGGTGGACGGATGGCGGCTGAGGGGCTCGCGAAGATGCTGCCGCAGGGCGGGCGGATCGTCGTGTTGCGGTACTCCGAAGGATCGGCGAGCACCGAAGATCGCGAAGCGGGGTTCCTCGAAGAGATCGGCAGGCACGCGAACATCCAGGTGCTCAGCTCGAACCAGTATGGCGGTGCCGATGTGGAAGGCGCGTACAAACGGGGTGAGGCGCTGCTGCACAAGTTCCGCAGGCCCGATGGCTCGCTGGAGCTCGACGGCATCTTCACCTCGAACGAATCGAACACCCTCGCGCTGCTGCGCGTGCTGCAGTCCAGCGGATGGGCCGGTCAGGTGAAGTACATCGGATTCGACGCCTCGGACACGCTCGTGAAGGGACTGAGCGATGGGCATATCGATGCGCTCGTGGTGCAGGATCCCGTGAAGATGGGGTATCTCGGCGTCAAGACGATGGTCGATCACCTGCAGGGCCGCCCCGTGGAGAAGCGCATCGATACGGGCGCGCAGCTCATTACCCGCGACAGAATGTCCGATCCCGCCGTCAAGGAGCTGCTGCAGCCAGACCTCGCCCGATGATTGAAGCCGTAACCCCGCCTTCGCGCGGCTTCGGCGCGGCAGGCGCGCAATTCGACATGCGCGGCGTGCGCAAGGCGTTCGGCGGCACCGTTGCGCTCGACGGCGTGGACCTCGCCGTGCGCGGCGGCGAAGTGTGCGCGCTGGTCGGGCAGAACGGCGCGGGCAAGAGCACGCTGATGTCCGTTCTCGCGGGCGCGATCGCGCCAGACGCGGGGACGATGACGCTCAACGGCAGGCCGTACGCGCCTCGAGATCCGCGCGAAGCGCGCCGGGCCGGCGTGGCCATGATTTATCAGGACCTGTCGCTCGCGCCGCACCTGAGCGTGATGGACAACATTGCGCTCGGTGTCGAGCCGTCGCGGTGGGGGGGCCTCGGCGCGCTCGGCGTTGTTCACCGCGACACCGTGCGCCGATCGGCACGCGCGGCCCTCGATCAGCTCGGGCACGCGGACATTCCGCTCGACGCGCCGGTCGGAGAACTCTCGCCGGCGGCGCAGCAGCTCGTGGAAATCGCGCGCGCCCTGGCATTCGGCTGCCGCGTGCTCGTGCTCGACGAGCCGACGAGCAGCCTCGCGCACGGCGACGTGCGGCAGCTGTTCGATCTGATCGGCCGGCTCAAGCAGCAGGGGCTGGCCATCGTGTACATCTCGCACTTCATCGAAGAGGTGACGCAGGTGTCCGATCGCTTCGTCGTGTTGCGCGATGGACGTAATGCCGGCGAGGGGACGACCACCGCCGCGAGCGGCGATGAGATCGTCAGCCTGATGGTCGGACGTGCGCTCGAGGATCTGTATCCGCGCGCGGCGCGCACTGTCGGCGAACCGCTGTTGCGGCTCGACGGCCTCGAGCCGCACCGGTTGAGCCCGGCCTCGTTCACGCTGCATCGCGGCGAGATTCTCGGCATTGCCGGTCTGCTGGGGGCCGGCCGCACGCGGCTGCTTCGCGGGCTGTTCGGTCTCGACGCCGTGAAACGCGGTTCGGTGACGCTGGGTGCGCACGCCGGACCGGCCGCGCCCGCGGATTGGTGGCGGCACGGCATGGGCATGCTCAGCGAAGATCGCACGAGCGAGGGGCTCGCCACCAATCTGAACATCGCCGACAACATGACCATGACGCGGCTCGAGGGGCCGGCGCGCGGGTTCTTCGTGTCGCCGTCGCGTCAACGGCAGAGCACCCGGACATGGATCGAGCGCCTCGATATCCGCGCGACCGGCCCCGCGCAGGAGGTGTCACGGCTGTCAGGCGGCAACCAGCAGAAGATTGCGCTCGCGCGCCTGCTGCACCATGACGTGGACGTGCTGGTGCTCGACGAGCCGACGCGCGGCATCGATGTCGGCAGCAAGGCGCAGATCTACAAATTGATCGATGAGCTCGTACGTAGGCCGGGTCCTATTGGACGTAGGCCGGGTCCTATTGGAC
>CAYHHH010000007.1:18144-22892 GCA_964356125.1 uncultured Bifidobacteriaceae bacterium
ACGTAGGCCGGGTCCTATTGGACGTAGGCCGGGTCCTATTGGACCCGGCGATCGTCCCGGACCCGGCAAAGCCGTCCTCATCGTCAGCTCGTACTTCCCCGAGCTGCTCGCGCTGTGCGATCGCATTGCCGTCATGTCGCGCGGACGCCTCGGTGAGCCGCGTCCCGCGTCCGAATGGACCGAGCACGCGTTGGTGCTCGAGGCAAGCAGATGATCCGCCAGGACGCCGGCGTGCTCGCCGGGCTCGCGCTTGTCGCGATCCTGTTCGGGTTTCTCATCGGCCCGCAGTTCTTCAGCCCCGCGAATCTCGAGCTCATGGCGCGGCAGACCGCCATCGTGTGCGTGGCCGCGCTGGGCATGACGATGGTGATTGTGGCGGGCGGCATCGATCTGTCGGTCGGATCGGTGATTGCGCTCAGCACGGTCGTCACCGCGCAGATGCTGCGCGACGGCTCGTGGCCCCTGGTGGCGGCCGCCGGCGCGATTGCCGCCGGAGCGTTGTGCGGCGTGATGAACGGCGTCCTCATCACCGGCCTGCGCGTCGTCCCGTTCATCATCACGCTCGGCACGATGCTGCTGGTGCGCGGCGGCGCGAAAGGGCTGGCCGATGAGCGGCGCCTCGAAGCGCCGCTGACATGGCTGAACAGCCTGCTGCGGACCGTGCGGGACGGCAGCGGCCTGTTGCTGCCGTGGGGCATCTGGATCGTCATCCTGCTCGCGGTGATGGTGGCGATCACGCTTCAGTACACCCGCTTCGGGCGCCACTTGTTTGCGATCGGCTCGAGCGAGCGCACGGCCCGCCTGTGCGGTGTCCGCGTCGAGCGATGCAAGATTGCCGTGTATGCGATCGCGGGCGCCTTCGCTGGGCTCGCAGGTGTCATGGAATTCTCCCGGCTCTCGGTCGGCGATCCGACCGTGGCGATCGGCGCTGAGCTCGGAGTGATCGCCGCCGTCATCATCGGCGGCGGCAGCCTCTCGGGCGGCAAAGGCACCGTCGTCGGCACGATTGCCGGCGCGGGGATCATGACGATCATCCAGGTCGGCTGCTCGCAGCACGGGCTGCCGAACTGGGTGCAGGAAATCGTGACGGGCACGATCATCGTGTTTGCCGTCGCACTCGATCATTTCCGTCAATCTCACAATCTGCCATTCTTCCAATCTACCAATGCACATCACTAATCTTTCCGTGCTCGATCTCCGGTTTCCCACGTCGAAGGATCAAGTCGGCACCGACGCTGTCCACACCGACCCGGATTACTCCGCGGCGTACGTGATCCTTGAAACGGACGGCGGGCTCGAAGGGCACGGTCTGACCTTTACGATCGGCCGCGGCAACGAAGTGTGCGCCGCCGCTATTGAAGCGTTCCGGCATCTGGTCGTCGGCCGCGATCTTCGAGACATTACGTCGGACTTCGGCGGGTTCTGGCACAGCCTCGCCGGCGAATCCCAACTGCGATGGCTGGGACCGGAGAAGGGCGTGATTCACCTGGCGCTTGCCGCTGTTGTCAACGCCATCTGGGACCTGTACGGCAAAGCTGAAGGCAAACCCGTGTGGAAGCTGCTCGCCGACATGACGCCGGCGCAGCTCGTGTCGTGCATCGACTTTCATCACATCACGGATGCGCTCACGCGAGACGACGCGCTGGCGATTCTCGAGCGCCAGGCCGCGACGAAAGCCACGCGGGAGGCGGAGCTTCTCACGATCGGATATCCGGCGTACACGACGTCAGTTGGGTGGCTCGGGTATTCCGACGAGAAGATTCATCGCCTGTGTGGCGAAGCGCTTGCCGACGGCTGGACGCACTTCAAAGTGAAAGTCGGCGGCAGGCCCGAAGACGATCTGCGCCGTCTCTCTGCCGTGCGCGCCGCCATCGGCCCCGATCGCAAGCTGATGATCGACTCCAATCAGCGTTGGGACGTCGACGAAGCGATCGCGCGCATCAAGGAGTTGTCGCACCTGAACCTGTGGTGGGCCGAAGAGCCCACACATCCGGACGACGTGCTCGGACACGCGCGGATTGCGAAGGCGATTGCGCCGGTCGGCGTGGCGACGGGTGAGCACGCCGCGAACCGCGTCATCTTCAAGCAGTTGCTGCAGGCCAGCGCGATTACGTTCTGTCAGATCGACAGCTGCCGCCTCGGCGGCGTGAACGAGAACCTCGCGGTGATGCTGATGGCGGCGAAGTTCGGCGTGCGCGTATGCCCGCACGCGGGCGGCGTCGGTCTGTGCGAGTACGTGCAGCATCTGTCGATGTTCGACTTCATCGGCATCACCGGGACGATGGAGGGGCGCGTTATCGAGTTCGTCGATCACCTGCACGAACACTTCGAGGAGCCGGTAACGATTCGCCGCGGCCGCTACATGGCGCCGATGAAGCCGGGCTACAGCATCACGATCAAGCCGGACTCGCGGGCGAGATATCGATTTCCTGATGGAGAGATCTGGCGCGCGCCACGATAATGCAAAACAGAAGAGTAGGAGATCAGAAGGCTCGTCTCAACACGGAGGCACGAAGACACGGTGGCACACGGAGTTGCATTTCTCGGTGGGCAGCGTCAGCCTGCTCCGTGGGCGGAGCATCGACGTCGTGGGCCGCAACGCGGCCCACGCAGCGAGATGAAGATCCCCGAATATCAAGAGCCAGAAACTCCGGCGGCTCTTGTATTCGGGATCTTCATCTCGCAGCGCGCCGACGGCGCGACGTCGATGCGGAGCTCCGCGGCTCCGTGTTGAGACACACTGCGAAGTGGGACGCGGGCCTCCCTATGCAACGCTAATTGTCCGCCTGGAGGCGCCGCTTCCGATGTCTGGAGTTGAAGAGATCTACAACTATCGCAAGGCCGATGCGACGCTCGCGACGGCGGGGCAGCCGACGGAAGAGCAATTGTGCTCGGTCGCGCGTGAAGGCGCGCACCAAAACAAGAAGGTACTGGCACATTGCGCCGCGAACAAACGAGTGACAGCGTTTGTAGGTCTGTACCGGACAATAAAGCCGGGCCGGCCGGCCGATAAGGCGTTTGCGTTGGTGCACTCCATATGGGAACCCGATCCCGTGTGGACCGCGTTCATGTCAGAGCATTTGAAAAGAGGATTTCTCCTGATCTCCTATTCTCCTGTTCAAGAATTTACGTATGGACACTGACAGCGCAGTCCGGGCGGTCATCGCGTTTCCGTTGTTCGACGCGGACGATCGGCAATGGATCGAGTCGATTCGGGCGAAGCACGATCCGGAAGCGAAGCGCATCGCGGCGCATTTCACCCTTGTGTTTCCCGCGGTGTTGCCGCTCCGGGCCACGGAGGCGCACGTGGCGCGCGTGGCCCACGCGACAGAGCCCATCAGGTTCGTGCTGCGGCGCGCGACCGTTGCGCCCGATCCGCTCCGCTCCGGCGGGCATGTGTTTCTCATTCCCGAGGATGGCCGCGACGCGCTCGCCGGACTGCACGAGCGTCTCTACGAGGGGGTGTTGCAGCCCCACGTGAAGCGGAATATCTCGTTCACGCCGCACATCGCTGTTGCGGCAGGAACGGCCATGGATCCACTGCAGACGCTCGCCGGCGAGCTGAACGCCAGGAACCTCAGCATCCGCGGATCGATTTCGGAGATTGTGCTCGTCGACGTGACGGAAGACGAGATTCGGAACGCGGCGCATTGTCCTCTCGGATCGCTTGTGTGAAGCATTCGAATTCGCGTAAAGTTAATGCGACTTTAACGATAAAGTAACCCAAAAACAGGCCATGTCCAGACCCACGATGCGACGGATCGCCGGCGAGCTCGGCGTGTCCGTGATGACCGTTTCCAAAGTCCTGAACAACCACGGGGACATCAGCGCGGCCACTCGCGGCCGCGTGCTCGCCAAGATCGAGGAGCTCGGCTACCAGCGAAATGCCGTCGCCCGCAGCCTGACGCTTCGCCGCAGTCACACCATCGGCGTCGTCATTCCCGATCTCATGCATACGTTTTTCGTCGAGATCATCGCGGGCATTGAGCCGGTGGCGAGCGTGCGCGGATACGGGCTGCTGCTGTGCAGCTCGGGCGAGGATGTGGCGAAAGAGCGCGCCGAGCTCGAGATGCTGCGCAGCCGTCAGGTCGACGGCATCGTCCTCGCGTCCGTGCACGGCAATGCGAATGAGGATCTGCTGCGGCAGTTGACGGGCATCGGCACCGCGATCGTGATGATCGATCGCGACGATCATCCTCGCGTGGAATGCCACCGCGTCCTGACCGATGACGAGCTCGTCGGCATGCTGGCGACGAATCATCTCCTCGATATGGGGCACAAGGCGATTGCGCATATCGGCGGTCCGAACATCGTGCATGCGAAACGGCGCGAAAAAGGGTGGCGCGATGCGCTCAAGGCGAGAGGCATCGCGATGCAGCCCGAATGGTTCGTCGAAGGCGGCTTCATGGACAGCGACGGCTATCGCTCGATGAAGCGGCTGCTGATGTCGCGCCCGCGTATCGACGCGGTCTTTGCGGTCAACGATCCCGCGGCCATCGGCGCGATGAAGGCCATCTGGGAAGCAGGGCTCAAGGTGCCGGACGACATCGCGGTCGTCGGCGTCGGCGACATCGCGCTCGGCGATCTCCTCAAAGTGCCGCTGACGACGGTGAGCTGGTCGCGGAAGGATCAGGGGCTGAATGCCGCCGAGCTGCTGTTGAACGGGCTCGACAGCGAGGAAAAAGACGCGCCCCGGCGCATCATCATCCCCCCGCGCCTGGTCGCGCGCGAGTCGTCTGGCGGTTCGC
>CAYHHH010000007.1:22992-46946 GCA_964356125.1 uncultured Bifidobacteriaceae bacterium
CAGCCGCCGCAGCGGAAGCGCCTGCTGGCGCTCGCCGACACGCACACCGGGTACACGCACGACTCGATCGGTCATGCGCTCGCCGTCATCGAACACCTCGGCCGGCAGTCGGGCCTGTACGACACGTTCATCCGCACCGACTCGCAGTGGATGACCAGGCAGCCGATTCCAGCCCCCGCGCGCAATACCAAAAACCTGAACGACTTCGACGCTGTGTTTCTGTTCATCTCGGGTGAAGGGAACTGGAGCGACCAGCAGAAGAAAGACTTTGTGGCGTTCGTGAAGGAAGACGGCAAGGGGGTCGTGGGCGCCCATACCGGCAACGCCGCGTTCTACCAGTGGGAAGAGTTCGGCGAGATGATGGGCGGCTACTTCGATAATCATCCGTGGGGCATATTCGACGGGCGCGTTGTCGTCGATGCGCCGGATTTTCCCGCGATGCGCCATTTCGCGCCGTCGTTCACCAGGCGTGAAGAGTTTTACGTGCTGCGGGAGAAGCCGTACTCGCGCGACAAGGTGCGGGTGCTCGCGCACCTCGACGCCGCGAACCTCGATCTGAAGAATCCCAACTACCATCGCAAGGACGCCGATCTTCCTGTGGCGCTCGCGCGCACGTACGGGAAGGGACGGACGTTCTGGTCGAACTTCGGCCACTTCGCCGAGACGTGGGACGATCCCGACATTCAGAAGATGTATCTCGAAGCCATCAAGTGGGCGATGGGCCTCACGCCGGGCGATGCAACCCCGTCAGCGGTAGGGCGCGACTTCAGTCGCGCACCTCGATGAAGCTGCTGCGGTACGGCCAGCCCGGGCAGGAAAAGCCAGGCCTGGTCGATTCACATGGCGACATCCGGGATCTCTCCGGCGTCGTTCCGGATCTTTCGGGCGATGCGCTCCATCCTGATTCGCTCGGCCGGCTCCGCGCGCTCGACCCGTCGGGGCTTCCGCGCGCTGAGAGCGACGCACGCATCGGGCCGTGCGTCGCGGGCGTCGGCAAATTCATCTGCATCGGATTGAACTATTCGGACCATGCGGCAGAGTCAGGCATGGCGGTGCCTGCAGAGCCGATCCTGTTCATGAAGGCGACCTCCGCGATCTGCGGGCCCAACGACGGCATTCTGATTCCGCGCGGTTCGCAAAAAACGGATTGGGAAGTTGAGCTTGGCGTCGTCATCGGCACGACGGCCCGGTATGTGTCCGAAGCCGACGCGCTCTCGCACGTCGCGGGCTACTGCGTCGTGAACGATCTGTCGGAGCGCGCGTTCCAGCTCGAGGGAACGGGGCAGTGGGTGAAAGGGAAGAGCGCCGACACGTTCGGACCGATCGGACCATGGCTGGTGACGACCGACGAGATTCCCGATCCGCAGAACCTCGATCTCTGGCTCGAGGTTGACGGCCGGACGTATCAGCGCGGCACGACGCGCCACATGATCTTCACCGTCGCGCGGCTGGTCAGCTTCATCACCCGCTTCATGAGCCTGCACCCCGGCGACATCATCTCGACCGGCACGCCGCCAGGCATCGGCATGGGCCAGAAACCCAACCCGATCTACCTGCGCCCAGGCAATCACGTGCGCCTGGGTGTCCAGGGGCTCGGCGAGCAGAATCAGCGGGTCACGGGGCAACCGTAAAATCGACGCTGCGCTGAAAGCTCGTCCCGTCGCTGTCCACGAATGCGTACGTCAGCGTCACCACGCATTCCTTCCGTAAGCTGGGCAGGTCATACCAGACTTCAAAGGTCAGCGTAATCGGGCTGTTGATTGCGCCAAACTGATTGCCGCTCGCGGCGAGCGGCACGTACTCGAATCTTTCCAGCTCGCCGCCGCTCGGCGGCGTGATGATGCCTCCAGTGGCCTGCTTGACTGCGAGAGTCGCGCCGGTGATGCGCACCGGGAAATCCAGATCGAGGTCCTCGTCGGTCGCGTTGCTGTTCAACGTGAGCCTCGACGTGAACACCGCATGCCAGTCGTACGCCAGCATCTCGTCGGGCTGGTTGTTGCCGCGCACGACCCGGTACAGCTTTCCGCCGGTCGCGCCGTCTGCGACGATCGGATCCGGCTCGACCGCGATGTCGAGGGCCTCACTGTAGTTAACCGTGTCTTCCGGGCTCGTCGGACTCTGGCACGCCGCTGCCGAAAGGCCGGCAATCGCGCAGGCGAATACCATGGCCGCACTTCTTCTGCACTTGGTCATTCAGGTTCTCCTTGTCGTGTGTTGGGAATTAGAACGTCGTGCCTACCGAGAAACGAAAACCGCGAGCCTTCTGAAACGCATCGCGATATTTATTCCACGAATAGATCAGCCGGAACGGCATGTTGACCACCGGCATCACGACGCGCAACTCGACGCCGCTCGAGGTCCGCAGCTCGCGAAGGGTCATGCGTCGCGTCTCGTCGAAGGCCTGTCCTGCGTCGTGGAACGCGAGCGCTCGAACGCTGGTATGGATGTCGAGGTAGTACTCGGCGTTGAAGAGCACGAATTTGTTGCCGCCGATCAGCTGGTTGTTCTCGTTGATCGGTCCGACCGTCCGGAGATCGAAGCCGCGAATCTGGTTCTCGCCGCCGAGGAAATAGCGCAGGTAGTACGGCAGCTTCTCGGTGCCGCCGTAGGGGCGCAGATATCCGGCTTGTCCCCTCAGGCCGATCGCGGTGCGCCGCGTGTGGGGGATGTAGACAATCCACTCCGCTTCGGGCCGCAGGTAATTCACGGTTCCCCCGATGCCACCGCCCGCGACTTTCGACCCGCCGGTGATGCGCATGCCGCGCCGTGGCGTGAACGGATTGTCGACCGTGTCGTAGATGAACGTCGGCTCGACGCGGCTCTCGACGTGCCGGCCTTCCTCGATCAGGAAGTTCAGGGTCGGCATCACCGGCGTGGTGTTTGCGTACGTTGTGGTGCCGCTCGCGGTGGTGATTGTCACCGTCGAAGTGGACGTGCTTCCCGGGGATGCGGTGTCGGCCGTTTGCGCGCTGCTGATGGCCTCGCTGGCGGCGCTGTCGACGATCTCGTAGGTGTAGCTGTTGAACAGGCGGCTGAACGCGCGCACCGGCATGCCGAACGTGACCGTCGCGCCCTCACGGACCTCGCTGTATTCCGGCTCGCTTGAATACAGAAAGTACTGCGTCTTGCGAGAGAAGAGGCTCGCACCCATCGAGATGGGTCTGTTGAACATGTACGGTTCGGTCAGCGAGGCCTGATAGCTGTTGCTGCGCGAGCCCGTTTCGACACTCAGCGACAGCGTTTCCCCTTTACCGAGAAAGTTGGTCGTCGAGTACGAGCCGTTCACGAAGACCCCATAGTATTGCGACATGCCCGCGCCAAAGCTCACCTGGTTGCGGTTCTGTTCTTCGACCTTCAGCGTCAGGTCGACCTTTTCGGTCTGGTTCGGGGTCTTGTCGACCTGGACGTGCTTCTGGTCCTCGAGTGGCTTGAAGTACCCGAGCTGGTTCAGCCGCCTGATGCTCATCTTCAGCGCGTCGCTGTTGAAGACGCCGCCTTCATACACGCGCATCTCGCGGCGGATCACCTGATCGCGCGTGCTCGTGTTGCCGGTGAACGAGATCCGGTTGATGAGATACCGAGGGCCTTCCTGCACACGCAGCGTCACATCGACGATCGATCCGTGCGGGCTGAGATCCGGGTACGCGGTGAACTCGAAGCGTCCGAGCGCGCCATACAGCTCTCGTGCCTTGGTCAGGCCTTCGCGAATCTCCTTCTCCTGGTACACATCGCCTTTACGTACTTTGAACAGCGAGAGCAGATAATCGGCCGGCACGGAGGTGCTGCCCTCGACGACGAAATCTCCAACCCGATAGCGATCACCCTCCGTCACGGGAATGCCGAGCGCAATCCACCTCGTCTTGCCGTCAGCGGAGTCGTCCAGCGTGCGTATGGCCGGCTGGCCGACTCTGACGGCGAGATAGCCGCGATCGCGATAGAAGCTCACGATCCGATCGGCGTCCTCTTCGAAGCCGGCCTGCTTGTATGTGTTGCTGAACTGCGGAATCGGGAACCATCGCCGCGTCTGGTTGTGCGTCATCGCCGAGGCAAGCTTTCCGTCTGTGAATGCGGCATTCCCATCGAATTCGATCCGCCGAATGCGCGTTTCGGGGCCTTCGTTGATGGTGAAGGTAAGATGCGCGAGCTTCGGCCCCCCGGGAAGGGGCTTCAGCTCGGATGTGATGGCGGCGTTCGGGAAGCCGAGGTCCGCGAGCATCTCGGCGATGACGGTCTTGACCCGCCTGATGCGCACCTGATCGACGAACGTGTCGATTCTCAGCATCACGTCGAGCTCGCGAAGCTTCTCCTCGAGCTTGCTCTGCTCGAGGCGCTTCGACCCTGTGTAGTTGACGATCTTGATCCGCTGGCGCTCTTCCATCCGGTACACGATCAATTTGCCGATGGCGCCGCTCCCAAACGGGTAATCGATCGCTTCGATCGTCAGGTCGTCGAGAAACCCCGTCGCCCACAGCCGCCTGAAGTCCTGAAGAATCGAGTCCATCGCCGCCGCGTCATACGGCACCCACTCATGGCGTGACGGTCTGCTGACGGCTGTCTGGATGTGGTGAAGGTACGTCTCCGGCTCCACCATCGAGATGTTCCCCTGGCGGTCGAAGCACGGAACGATTTGAAAAATGATCGGCGGAGTGCCTGCCGGAGGCTCCTGCGCAGGCGGAGGGATGGGAAGATTGCAAATCGTCAGCGGAGCGCTCGCTGTCGTCAGCTCTTGAGCGACCGAGGGAAGCGGCACGAGCACCAGCGCGACGAGGAAATATGTTGCGTCACGAAACGGCGAGGGCACGGCCACGCCGAACTGCAACCGATATGCCGCTCCGCGGACACATTTCCGCAACACGGTCGCCACACTTATTCAGCAAACGTGTATCCGATCCCCCACACGGTGAGGATCAATCGCGGCTCATCCGGGTCGTCCTCGATCTTGCGCCGCAGCCTGCTGATGATCGGATCGACAAGGCGAACGTCTCGCCGAAGCGGCGACCTGTCCGCCGAAGCGCGAAGCGCGGAGGTGGAAGCTGCGGAGGCGGACCAGTAGCGGGCAATCAGTTCCTCGCGGCTGAACACGATGCCCGGGGATGACGCGAGCGCGTAGAGCAGATCGAATTCCTGCTTCGAGCACCCGATGACCTGGCCGCGCACCCGCACCTGACGTCTGGCGGGATCGAGCCTGATGTCATGGCGCTCGACCGGATCACGCCCGCTGCGGTGCGAGGGGCGCTCCGATCGGCGCATCACGGCCGAGACGCGCGCCAGGAACTCCCTGATGCTCAGCGGCTTCGTCAGATAATCATCGGCGCCGTTCACCAGCGCCAGCACTTTGTCAGACTCGGCTGCCGACGCGCCGACCACGAAGACGGCTGAGTGGGGATTGGCCGGCCCTTGCCGAATCGCGCGGCACAGCGCGATGCCGTCGAGCAGAGACAACGCGGCATCGAGCACGATGAGGTCAAAGTGCGAGGCGGTGATGTGCTCGAGCGCCTCGCGGCCGTCGCCGCACTCGCGGATCTCGAACCCTTCTGAGAGCAGACAACGCGAGACGAGCGCGCGCGTTGGTTGATCGCCGGCAGCGATGAGCACGCGTCGTCGTGTGTCCGGCAAGCGCTGCGCCGTGTGCAATTGGCACGCCGTCGGACTCACTACGCTCGCTCACGGTAAGCCGACGAGATGTTGGAAATCTATGGCGGCGTGTGTCCTCTGTCGAGTGCCGCGCGTCACCGGTGGGAGACAGCCTTTACAAATCTTTACAGGTCGAACAGCCGGCTCATCTTCACGATGAACGATCGGCCGAGCAGCGTCGCGTCGGTTGCCCTCGTCGTATCCTGCTGGTTGTTGTAGACCACGAAGAACCCAGTCCCGCTGCGGTTGATCACCGCGAAGCGGATGTTCGACGAGAACGTCGCCGCCTGCCGGTTGTACTGAAGCAGCCCTTCGAGGTTCGCGAACCGCGTAAACGAATAGCTCATTTTCATGGGGACGAGATCGTTCGTGAAACTCCCATACGGCAGCTTCACCTTGTCGCGGTTCCAGCCGACCGAGGCCGTGAAGCGCGTCCCCGCGCGGCCGGCGAATGTGCTCTGCCATCCAAGGAAGTCGCCATCGTAGTAGTTGCCGACGTGCTGCCGGAGCACCACGTAGAACGGCGCGCTCTGGTTGGTCTGGAACTCGAATGTCCCCTGCGCCCAGGCGTACTCTCCGACCGGAATGGTGACTCGCTTGCCGTCAGCGCCCGCGTACACGTCGTAGGGCCTGCGCGGACGGTCCATCCCGGTGTTGATCGCGTAGCCAAACCGTCCGCCGTTGTTCTGCTGGATGTCGAAGAAGTGAAAATGGCCGTCCCCCGTCTCGAGCCCGCCATCGCTGCGGTTCCAGAACACGTTGAAATTGCTGTGCGGAGAGATGCGGCGTATCCAGTCCCAGCGCTTCGGATCGTAGGTCAGCGACACACGTCCTTCAGTTCGCCGATAGTTCTTCCGCACGAGGAACCCCATCTCGGGGTTGAACGCCTGGCCGACTTCCGAATAGCCGAAGGAGCTCTGAAGAAGCGGGTTCGCATAGCTGTAAAACGCGCGTCCCGCGTAATCGGATCCGCCCTTCGTCGCAGGCGAGTCGGTGCGCGCGATAAACGCAAACAGCTTGCCGTTCGTGGTGGCCTGCCACGCGGCGTCGAGACCGTATCCGCGGTTGTAATCGCCCCGCACGGCATGTTCGCCGGACGCGGCGCGATTCACGAACGCCGCGCCGACGCTCGATCGCCCGATTTCGCGTACCACCCGGACGACGGAAAAGTTATTGGACGGTGCGATAAGCACTCCGGGATTCCGCTCGTCGAGCACCGCCCGCGTCTGCATGCTGAGCAACCCCACATTGAAGCCGCCGGCCTTGCCGCTCAACCGCCCGCCGCCGATGATCGGAATCGGCACCCCTTTGTCACTGAGGCCGATGCGCCGCGAGAAGAACAAATCGATCGCCTGCGAGTGCCCGAATTGAAACGTCTGCGCGTTCTCAAGAAAGAACGGCCGCTTCTCCGGAAAGAACAGCGCGAAGCGCGTCAGGTTGATCTGCTCTTCGTCCGCTTCGACCTGCGCGAAATCCGTGCGCGCCGTCAGGTCGAGCGTCAGCTCGGAGGTCACACCCCATTTCAGATCGCCGCCGAAATCCCATTTACCGCTGCGCTGCCTGTCGGCGACGGTCTTGTTCAAGCCGTCGCTGCGAAGGCCGAACGGAATCAACTGCAGCTGCCGGCGCGCCGGCAGCTCGAGGCCGTGAAGCTTGCCGGCCACCGACACGCGATGCAGCGTGTAGCCGCGCGGAACGGGCGCGAGGTAGACCTGCTCGTTGCGACGCCGGATGATGCGCATCGCGTTCACGCCCCACGTCTGGTTTTCGCCGGACTTGTATCGCAGCGTTTTCAGTGGAATGGAGAATTCGGCTTCCCACCCGCGCGAGGTGATGCCGGCACGCACGCTCCAGTCGGCGTCCCAGTTCGTGTTGAATCCGCTGACCTGTCCGCGCTGAGAGCCGCCGGCGCCCGAGCGTCCGAGCGATCCGCTGGTCTGCCCCTCGTTCATCACCTGGCCGTCATACTCGATGGCAAACGGGTTGGTGCCGAACACGAACGCGTTCTGTCCGTCGTTGAACGTGTCGAGCAGGATCTGGATCGAATCGGTGTCGTTGAGGTCGCCGTCGCGGCGGCTCTGCGTCACGATGATGCGGTCGGGCTCGCGGTCGAAGGCGATGACGCCGATGTACAGGTTCTGGCGATCGGCGAGGAACCTCAATTCGGTGCGTTCAGTCGCGGGCTGCCCTTCGTCGGGCTCCTGCTGCGTGAACGTGCTGTAGGGAATCGCGCTGTTCCAGACCTCGTCGTCAACCTTGCCATCGAGCGTCGGCTGGCTGCCTTCCTTGATGGTCACGACCTGCAACGCAGGACGTTCGGGTTGCTGCGCCAACGCCAGGCCGGGAACGATCGCAGCTGCGAGACACACCAATACCGCGACACGGGTTCGTATCTGCATGGGACGCGAGAAGTGTAAGCGATGTCAGAGATCTTTGAGGATTTCGCGGGCCGCATTCAGGCCGGAAAGGCCCGATACTCCGTAGCCTGGGTGCGTGCCCGCTCCACACAGGTACAGGCCGTGGATTGGCGTACGGTACCGCGCCCATCCCAGCAGCGGACGCATGGTGAAGAGCTGGTCGAGGGCCAGCTCGCCGTGAAAGATGTGGCCGCCCGTCATGCCGTATGTCGACTCGAGATCGACCGGCGTGATGACCTGCCGGTGGAGAATCAGCGACTTCAGGTTGGGCGCGTACTCGGCGAGCGTGTCGATGGCCGCGTCGGCGAATCTCGGTGACGCATCGGGCCACTCGGCAAAGCGAAGGCGATACGGTGCGTATTGCGCCGTAATCGACATCACGTGCGCGCCGGCCGGCGCCATTGTCGGATCCGTGACCGATGGAATCGTGACCTCGAGGTACGGCCGCGGCGACCAGGCGCCGTACTTCGACGCGTCGAAGGCGCGCTCGAGATAGTCAAGCTCCGGTCCGATATGAATGAAACCGCCCAGCGCGCCGGCGTTGCCGTGCAGCGCCGTGAAATCCGGCAGTGCGCTCAGCGCGAGGTTGATCTTCGCCACCGTTCCCGAGGCTCGATAGTTGCGCATGCGCTGAAGAAATCCCGGCTCGAGCTCCCCCGGATCGATCAACCCAAGAAGCGTTCGGCGCGGGTCCGCGTTCGACACCACCGCCCTGGCCTCGAGCTCCTCGCCGGACGAGAGCGTGACGCCCGTCGCGCGTCCGGCTTTCACGCGGATGCGCCGTACTTCGGCGTTCGTGCGGATCTCGGCGCCGGCCGCCCGCGCGGCTGAGGCGAGTGCCGCGGTGAGCGCGCCGAGGCCGCCGCGGACGAGCCGCGGCCGGCCATCGCCAGCTCCCAGGCGCATCAACAGCACCGCGGCGCTGCCGGCCGAGCGCGGCCCGAACGCGGTGCCGAAGATGCCTCCCGCCGCAATCGCCGCGCGCAGAGGCTCGGATTCGAACCACTCGGATACGAAATCGGCGGCCGACATGGGCGCCCATCGCAGCAGCCGGTACGCGTCTTTCTTACCAAGCCCGCGGAACCGGCGGCCCATCATGAGCATCGACCACACGTCGGCATATGTCGGCTGCTCGATATCAGGTGGCGTGTTCGCCATCACGCCGCCGACCAACGCGCGAATCCGGGCAAGGGTCGCGCAGAATTCAGGGTAGCGCCGCGCGTCGTTGGCGGAGAACGCCGCAATGCTGCCGGCACTCGCATCGACGTCACGCGACAGCAGCAAACCGCGGCCGTCCGGAAGAGGCGCGAAGAGATACGGGTCCGGCTCGATCGTCTCGAGGCCGTGATCGCCCAGCCGCAGCTCCGTCATCAACGCAGCCGCGGGTTGCGCCGCGTGAGCGAGCGTGGAAATTCTGAACCCTGGATGAAGCTCTTCGGTGATGGCGGCGCCGCCGACCTGCGGCCGCGCTTCGAGCACGAGCGTTTTCACGCCGCGCCGCGCGAGAACCGTGGCCGCTGCCAGGCCGTTGTGGCCGCCGCCAACGAAGATGATCATTTCAAAACTTCCAGCGCGGCGTTGCGGCCCGGCGCTCCCATGATGCCACCGCCGGGATGCGTGGCCGACCCGCACATGTACAGGTTGTGGATCGGCGTGCGGTATTTCGCCCAGCCCGGCACGGGGCGCAGGAACAGCAGCTGCTCAAGCGCCAGCTCACCTTGAAAAATGTTGCCCTCGCTCAACCCCCACTCGCGCTCCAGGTCCAGCGGCGTGATGACCTGGCGGTGCAGGATCAACGACTTCAGATTCGGCGCGTATTCGGCGAGCGTGTTGATGACCGTATCGCCGAAGCGCCCGCGCTCGTCATCCCAGTTGGTCCCGTTCAGGTGATACGGCGCGTACTGCACGAAGCACGACATCACGTGCTTGCCTGGCGGCGCAATCGACGGATCGGTCAGGCTCGGGATGACGACATCCATATAGGGACGCTCCGAATACCGGCCGTACTTCGCGGAGTCGTACGCGCGTTCCATGTACTCGATGCTCGGCGAGATGGAAATCGCGCCGCGCAGATGGCGACCCTTGCCGGGGAGGCTCGTGAAATCCGGCAGCCCGTCGAGCGCGAGATTTACTTTGCCGGACGATCCGCGAAACTTGTAGCGCCGCACCTCGTCCACGAACTCGCCGGGCAGCTCTCGCGGATCGAGGAACTTCGTAAATGTCAGCCGCGGATCGACGGACGAGGACACGATCGAAGCTTCGATTTCGTCGCCGTTGTCTAGCGCGACTCCCGTGACGCGCCCGTTGCGTGTGAGAATGCTGCTGACGGCGGCTTTCGTCCGAATCTCGACCCCCAGCTCGCGCGCCGCGGCCGCGATGGCGTTCGAGATGGCGCCGGTGCCCCCCTTCGCGAATCCCCACGATCGAAATGCGCCGTCGATTTCCCCCATGTAGTGATGGAGCAGGACGTAGGCCGTGCCGGGCGACCGCACCCCCTGAAACGTCCCGATGATGCCCGACGCCGACATCGTCGCCTTCAGCACGTCGGTCTCGAACCACTGATCCAGGAAATCGGCGGCGCTCATCGTCATCAACTGCACCAGCTGGTACCGCGATTCCGCGGACATCGATTGGAAGCGGCGTCCCAGAGCGAAGAGTGCGCGCAGGTCGGACGGCGACAGCGACAACGGATCGGGAGCGCGCACGTCGAGGGTCGGCTTGACGAACCGCGCCATGTCGATCATCGCCCTGCCGTACTCGTCGTAGGCTTCCGCATCGACGCGCGAGTGCCGCAGAATCTCGCGCCGCGTGCGGCCGTGATCGTTCACGCGCCACAGGTAGTTGCCGTCCGGCATCGGCGTGAACGTCCCGTCGAGCGGCAGCACCTCAAAGCCGTGACGAGGAAGGTCGAGGTCGCGGATAATCTGCGGCCGCAGCAGCGAGACGACGTACGAGCAGACGGAGATATGGAAGCCGGGGAACACTTCCTCGGTGACCGCGGCGCCTCCAAGCACGTGCCGGCGCTCGAGGACGAGCACGCGCCGCCCGGCGCGTGCCAGGTAGGCCGCATGCGTCAGGCCGTTGTGTCCGCCCCCGATGACGATGACATCGTACTTTCGCATGGAATCTGTTAGATTCTAGATTTCAGTTTGTAGATTCTATATCCCTATGCCCATCGGTTCCGCCTTCCACGAGCGCACCTTCCCGCTCTGCGAGAGCCTGAATTACCGCGACTGGGCGGGCTACTACGCCGTCAGCGCGTACGAGACGCATCACGAGCACGAATACAACGCCATCCGCAACGCCGCGGCGCTCATCGACGTCTCGCCGCTCTATAAATACATGCTCACCGGCCGCGATGCGACGAGGCTCGTCGATCGGCTGATCACGCGCGATGCGACGAAGCTGGCCGTCGGACAAGTCGCCTACACGCCGTGGTGCGACGAGCAGGGTAAAGTCATCGACGACGGGACCGTGTCGAGGCTGGGAGAGCAGCGCTACCGGTGGACCGCCGCCGATCCGAGCCTGCGATGGTTCATGCAGAACGCCGCCGGGCTCGAGGTGACGATTGACGATGTGTCTGAAACGGTCGCGGCGCTCGCCGTGCAGGGTCCGACGTCGGGCGCCCTGCTGCGGCAGGTGGCAGAGGCCGACGTGAAATCGCTGAAGTACTTCAGGGTCACCAGCGGACGCATCGCCGGGGTACCGGTCGACATCTCGCGCACCGGCTACACGGGCGATCTCGGCTACGAAATCTGGATGCCGTGGGACCAGGCGACGCGCGTGTGGGACGCGCTGGTCGCGGCCGGCCCGCGCTTCGACCTCCGCCCGGCGGGCATGCTCGCCCTCGACGTCGCCCGCATCGAAGCCGGCCTGCTGCTCATCGAAGTGGATTTCTTCAGCTCGCGCAAGGCATTGATTCCGGCGCAGCAGTATTCACCATACGAGATGGGATTACGCAGGCTGGTGCAGCTCGAGAAGGGCACGTTCGTCGGCCAGCCGGCGTTGCGGCAGGAACACGCGCGAGGCGCGGCTCGCCAGGTTGTTGGGCTGACGATCGACTGGGAAGAAGTGGAAGCGCTGTACGAGAAGCTTCAGCTGGCGCCGCAGGTGCCAGCGGCGGCCTCGCGCGTGCCCGTTCCTGTGTACCGCAACGGGTCGCAGGTCGGCAAAGCGACATCCACCACATGGTCGCCGGTGTTGAAGAAGATGATCGCGCTTGCGACGGTTGATCGAGGCAGTTACGAGGCTGGCGCCACGCTCGAAATGGAAGTGACCGTCGAAGCCGTACGCCATCGCGTCGGCGCCACGGTCACTCCCACTCCGTTTTTCAATCCCGCAAGAAAAACTGCCCAGATACAGGGCTAAAGCCCTGTGCCACCGGTGGCACAGCCCTTTAGGGCTGTCTAATTCAACTTTGTTGCGTTCAGATTTCCGCCGGCGATCGCATTGCCCGCGGCGTTCACGCGGCCCGTGTAGGTCGTGCCGCCGACCGTCAGCGAAATCTGGTCGCCATTCAGCTTGCCTGCCGTGATGGGCGTGCCGCTCAGGTTGCCCGTCACGTTCTGGAATTCCTGCGTCAGCGTCAGGTTCCCCTGCGGCGTCTTCCAGGTGCCCTGCACCTTTGCCGGCACAATCCAGAGAAGCGCCGTGCACCAGCTCGAGCAGTTGTCGGTCACCGACTGCGTTTCGTCGGCGTCCCAATCCTCCATCGTGAACGTGTTCGCCACGATGCGCGTGCCCGGCTTCAGGTTGAGGATCGACGGGCGCAGCTGCATGTTGATGCTCGGCAGCAGGAACATCGTGATGACCGTCGCCTTGCTCAGGTCGGTCTTGAACAGGTCGGCCTGAACGAACGTGGCCTTGGCCGAGACCCCTTCCTTCGCCGCACTCCGCTTCGACAACTCGACCATGTCGGGGTTGTACTCGATGCCCATCGCGGTCGCGCCGCGCTTGGCGGCGGTGATGACGGTACGGCCGTCGCCGGACCCGAGGTCCATGACGAAGTCGTTGGGCGTCACTTTCGCCATGTCGAGCATCTTGTCGACGAGTGCCTGCGGAGTCGGCACCCACACGACATCCTTGCCGGGCTGGCCAACCCGAGGCTCGAACTGTGCAGCCGGCTTGTCAGGGGTCGTGGTCGCCTGGGCGAACGCCGCCGTGGCGGATAGAACAGTTAATAGTGTCAAGAATGACTGACGGAACCCTCTCGATACATGCATGTGGCTGACTCCTAAGGCGGTTATTGTATATGCATCTTTACGCCAGGAGTCTGCCGTCCGT
Source organism: uncultured Bifidobacteriaceae bacterium (assembly GCA_964356125.1). Lineage (GTDB taxonomy): Bacteria > Acidobacteriota > Vicinamibacteria > Vicinamibacterales > JAMQPK01 > JAMQPK01. The sequence goes on from CAYHHH010000007.1 coordinate 36,327, forward strand.
TTCATGAGAGCGTTCAGCCAGCTCTTAGACCTGTTCCTGCAGCAGCGAGACCACACCCTGCACGGCCTTCGACAGGATCGGCCGCCTGCGCCACTTTTTCAGCGTCACCCGCTCGCAGCCGGCGATGTCTTCCACGAAAATCGCCTCGAGCTGTTTCGCGAGCTGCGCGTCGCGGACGCAGACGTTGTTCTCTTCGTTGTGCGCGAACGATCGGCTGTCGAAGTTCGTCGTCCCCACAGTCGACCACACGCCATCGACCACCATCGTCTTCTGGTGCAGCATCGTATGGTTGTACTCGTACATCTCGATATCCGCATCGAGCAGCGGACCGTAGAGGCGCACGCTGCTCTGGCGCGCGAGCCAGTTGTCGTTATGGATGCCGGCAACCATGATCCGCACTCTCACGCCGCGGCGTCTGGCGGCGACCAGCAGATCGATGGCCCCCTGATCGGGCACGAAGTACGGATTCGCGATATCAATCGATTTCCGGGCCGCGGCGATCGACAGGTAGTAGAACGTCCGCGCCGCTGACGCGCCGGTCTCGGGGGAGCTCAAAATCGTCTGCACCGCGAGCTTCCCGGCGGGCGTGTCGTTGGCCGGGTAGAACTCGAATCCGGTGACGATTTCGCTGGTCGCCTCGAGCCAGTTCTGCGCGAAGCCGGATTGCAGCGGCGTGACGGCCGGCCCTTCCATGCGAATCTGGATGTCGCGCCAGTGCTCGCTGTCCTGCGCGTCCCCCATCCAGTGATCCGCGATGCCCGCGCCTCCGGTAAACGCGACACGCCCGTCGAGGATGAGCGATTTGCGGTGCGTCCGGTGATTCAGCCGTCCGATGCTGTACAGGCGCGCGGGGTTGTACCAGGCGAGCTGGCACCCGCCCTTCTCGAGAATTTCGAGAATCTCGTCGCCGATCGTGGATGAGCCGACGGCGTCGAGCAGAATCTTGACGCCGAGGCCGGCCTTCGCGCGCGCGGCGAGCGCCTCCGCGAACCGCTTGCCGATTTCGCCGGCCCAGTAGATATATGCCTCGATCGTGATCGTGGCTTGCGCCTCCGCAATGGCCTTCAGCATCGCGGGATAGAACTTGTCGCCGTTGTTGAGAATCTCGATCGCATTGCCTTCGAAGAACGGGATCCCCGTCGAGCCCGCGATGGTCGCCAGAAACTCGTCATCATCGACGCTGAACTCGTGCTCGAGCCCGACGCGCGGCTGCACCTCGCGCGGCCACACCAGGAACGAGAACCCCGACATCAGACCCGTGCCGATCGCCCAGCCCCAGTTGTCGTAGACGAGCGCGGTCACGGCGGCGATACACCAGACCCACCACGCAAACACGATCTGCCGCACCTTCGCCCAGAGGGTGCGAACGCCAATCTGCCGCCTCACGTTGGGGTGCTGGTGCAAGCCGGCTCGCCAGCGGCGGGGCACCCTGTGGCGGAGGTGTCGCGGCAGGCGCGGCCGAGAGCGGCGATGGGGGAGGGGGTGTGCCGTCGGCTGTGTCGCCATCTGACGGGTGACCTCGTGCAAGGTGAGTTCCAAGGCACGTGTATTACTATCAACACTGCGCGGTGTCGAGATCTATATGAGTTCGCTACACACGCTGAAGAACACCCCGTCTGAGGCCCCGCTGGCCGAGGCGTCCGAGGTGTCCGCCGTTGAGGGTCTGGACGCGCGGACCACGGCGCTTTTGGTGATTGCGATCGGCGTCACGATCTTTCTCCTGCGGTACATGAGCGAGCTGCTGGCGCCGGTGGCGTTCGGGCTGCTGTTGTTCTACGCGCTGGATCCGGCGGTGGATGCGCTCGAGCGCATTCGGGTGCCGCGGTGGATCGCGGCGGCGCTCGTGCTCGGCGCGACGCTGGCGACAATCCTCGGCGGCGCGTATGCGCTGCAGGGCCAGGCGATGACGGTCATCAACCAGCTCCCGAACGGCGCGCGCCGCGTGTCGGCGCTGATCGTGCGGCGGCCGCAAGCGGCGCCGGGGCCGCTCGAAAAAATGGAGCAGGCCGCCGACGAGCTGGCGAAGAGCGACACAACCAAGCCCGCGCCAGGCGTCACGCGCGTGCAGGTCGAGGAGCCGCGGGTGACCGCGACGAGCTTGTTATGGTCGGGGTCGATGAGCGCGGCCGCGGCGCTCAATCAACTCATCATGATCCTGTTCTTCACCTACTTCATCCTGTTGTCGGACAAGTTGTTCAGGCGGAAATTCGTCGAGCTGGCCGGCCCGACCCTGTCGCAAAAGAAGATCACCCTTGAGATTATCGATAGCATCTCGTCGCAGATCGGCCGCTTTCTCCTCGTCCAGATCTTCACGAGCGTGGTCGTCGGCGTTGCGACGTGGGCCGCGCTCGCCGCGCTCGGTCTCGAACAGGCCGTTCTGTGGGGTCTCCTTGCCGGTGTCTTCAACTCGATCCCGTACTACGGCCCGCTCATCGTCAGCGGCGGCCTGGCGCTGGTCGCCTTCCTGCAGTTTGGCACGCTGTATATGATGGCGCTGGTCGCCGGCGTGTCGCTCGTCATCACGTCGCTCGAAGGGTGGCTGCTGACGCCCACGCTCATGGGAAGGGTCGCGTCGATGAACCGCGTCGCCGTCTTCGTGGGATTGTTGTTCTGGAGCTGGGCATGGGGCGTGTGGGGGCTGCTCCTCGCGGTACCGATGATGATGTTCATCAAAGTGGTCTGCGATCACGTGGACGATCTGAAGCCCGTCGGGAGGTTCCTCGGAGAATGATCACAGTCAACTCACGCCCGGCGATCCTTGTCGTGGACGACGAGAAATCGATGCTCGACGTCATCACGCGGTTCGCGGAGCAGGCGGGTTTCACCGTCGTCGCGTGCGCGACGGGCAAAGAGGCACTGAACCAGCTGGCGACGCATCACGCCGCGATAGCGCTGGTCGACCTGCGTCTTCCCGACGTCGGGGGCCTCGAAGTGCTGCGCGCCATACGCGATGCCGATCCCGAGTGCCTGACCATCCTGATGAGCGGCGACTTGACGATTGACAGCGCCGTTGAAGCCGTCAAGCTGGGCGCAGTCGATTACCTGACCAAGCCGCTCGATTTCGCGCGGCTCACGGCCCTGCTCGCAGGGGTGCGCGATGACGAGGCGCGGCGGCGGCGGCTGCTGGCCGCTGAACAGGAAGTCGCGATCAACGCGGAGTTCTGCGGCATGATCGGCCGCACACCGGTGATGCAGGAGCTCTTCACGCTGATCCGGCGGCTCGCGCCCCACGTGCGCACCGTGCTCATCACCGGCGAGACCGGAAGCGGAAAAGAGCTGGTCGCGCGCGCGCTGCATCGTTCCGGGCCGCGAAGCAGCAAGCGATTTGTGGCGATCAATTGTTCCGCCGTGGTGGAGACACTCTTCGAGAGCGAGCTCTTTGGGCACACGCGCGGCGCCTTCACGGGCGCCACTGACAACAAGCCCGGGTTGTTCGAGGTCGCCCACGGCGGCACGCTGTTTCTCGACGAGATCGGCGAGCTGCCGCAGGTGATGCAGGCCAAGCTCCTGCGCGTGCTCGAAACCGGCGAAGTGCAGCGCGTGGGCTCGGTCACGCCCACGAGCGTCGACGTCCACGTCATCGCCGCCACCAATCGCGACCTGCGCACGGAGTCGTCCGCCGGCAGGTTCCGCAGCGATTTGTTCTACCGGTTGAATGTCGTCGAGCTCCACGTGCCCGCGTTGCGCGCGCGGCGGGAAGACATCCCGTATCTGACGGCCGCGTTCGTGCGCGAGTCATCCGCGCGTCTGCACAAGAAGATTGTCGGGCTGACGCCGTCGGCAGAGCGCGCGATGATTTCCGCGGCGTGGGAGGGGAACGTCAGAGAGCTGCGCAACGTTATCGAGCGTGCGTCCATCCTCGCCGACAGCGAATTCATTTCCGAGCGCGATCTCACGAGTACATTATGGCGAGCGGCCGACGCCGGAGAGCAGGCGGGCGTGGCCGAGGTGGCCAGCGTGCCGCAGGTCGCGGACGGCGACACGCTTTCGGGCATGGAGCGCCACCACATTGTCGACGTGATGGCGCGCGCGGGCGGCAACAAGGCGAAGGCCGCGCGCATGCTCGGCCTCGATCGGCGAAGTCTCTACCGCCGGCTCGAAGAATACGGCATCAAGTAATCCGCCGATCGGCTCATTTCCCTTTTCGCACGCGCGATTCAAAATATTCGGCATGCCATTGCGTCGCCCAGGCGAGCGCCCCCAGCAACTCGGCCTGTGTGAAGGGCTTCATCAGGCAGCCGATCGAATCGGCGTCGAGGACCGACGGCAGTGATGTGATGCCGTATCCCGTCGTCATCACGAGCGCCGTGTCCGGAAATTGCCTGCGCAGTTGCGCCGCCAGCCACATGCCGTTGCGATCGGGAAGGTTGATGTCGCACAGCGCCACTGTCGCGGGGGTGCACGCCATTTGGTCGAGCGCCTCGCCGGCCGTCGCCGCCTCGATGACGGAGAAGCCGTAGCGCCGTGCCCATCGCGCAACCGACGAGCGCAGGTCGGGCTCGTCGTCCACGATCAATAGTGTCGTGATATCCGGAAGTGTCGTGATATCCGGCGTCATTTCGGGACCTCGGTGATTTCTTCCATCACCCGCGGCAGGCATTTCGGACAGATGCCGTGGCTGAAGGTCACCTCGGCGTGCTCGCTGACGTACTCCTCGACGCGGTGCCAGTAGTTGGAGTCGTCGCGGATCGATTTGCAATAGGCGCAAATCGGCAGCAGTCCGGTGAGCTTTCTGATGTTTCCCAATGCCTCCTCGAGCTGGCGTACCTGCGCGGCCAGGCGCGTCTGCAAATCGAGGATGCGCACCCCGGCGTTCAGGCGTGCCCGCAGCTCAGCAGGGTCGATCGGCTTGATGAGGTATTCGTCGGCGCCCGCATTGAGCCCTTCCACAAGATCGGCTTGCGCGCTCCGCGCCGTCAGGAGGATGAGGTACCCGGGCGTGAGGAACTGACCTGCTCGAGTGCGGCGGCAGACTTCCGGTCCGTCCATCCCGGGCAGCATCCAGTCGAGCAGCGCCAGGTACGGCGCAGACTCGCTCGTGATCATCTCCAGCGCCGACTCTCCGTCGTAGGCCACCTCGGTCTCGTACCCCCACGATGTGAGCAGGCTGGTCAGAATCCGCGCGGTGACGCGGTCGTCTTCGGCGATCAGGATGCGCATTGGAGTGCCTCTCTTGTGCCCGCGAGCGTTGCCCGAAGCACACCCATTTCCTCCTCGAGTGCCGTGAACGCGCTGTTGGCCGCCTCGATATTCCCCTCGCGGGCACGTGCCTCGAGCCGCTGCGCGAGCGCCACGGCGACGTGCGCGTCGAAGTTTCCCGCCGAACCTTTCAGTGTGTGCGCCCCGCGATACGCGGCGTTCGCATCGCCGGCCGACAGCGCCTGCCGAATCACGTCCATCAGCTTTGGTGAGTCCTCGAGGAACAACCCGATGATCTCCGCCAGCATCTCGTGACTGCCGCCGACCCGGGCGAGCAACGTCTCCGCGACATACACGGTCGGCGCGGCCGCCGGCGCCTCCGGCCCCCGCGCCATCACCCGTTCGATCTCCGCAAACAGCGCGGCGGGCGAGACCGGCTTCGAGACGTAGCCGTTCGCGCCCGTGGCGAGGCAGCGCTCGCGGTCTCCCTTGAGCGCATGCGCGGTCAGCGAGACGATTGCGACGTTGCCGCCCGTGGCCTTCTCGCGGCTGCGGATGGCCGCAATCGCTTCGGCGCCCCCCATCTCCGGCATCTGCATGTCCATCAGGATCACGTCGAACGGCAACCGCTCGAACATGTCGATCGCGATCACGCCGTTTTCGGCCAGCGTCACGGTGTGTCCCGCCTTCTCGAGCACGCCGATCGCGACACGCTGGTTGACGACGTTGTCCTCGGCCAGCAGAATTCTCAACGCGCGCGTGGGTGTCCCGGCGACCGGCGCGGGCGTCGATGCTTTCGCCGCGCTGCGGCCGAGTGTTTGAAGGATCGCCTCGCACAACGCCGACTGCCTGACCGGCTTGACCAGATACGACCGAATGCCGAGGTCGCGGCAGCGGGCCGAATCGTGGGACTCGCCCGACGAGGTCAGCATCATGATCGTCGGCGCCTTCGCGCCGCCATCGGCCTGCAGGTGCCCCGCGGTGGTGAACCCGTCCATGTCGGGCATGTTGCCATCGAGCAGCACGAGCTTGAACGGGTCGCCTCGCTCGGCGGCCTCGCGCACGGCGGCGATCGCGTCGGGGCCGTTGTCGACGAGCGTCGGCCGCATGTTCCACTTCTCGAGCGTCTTCTCGAAGATGCGCCGGTTGGTCGCGTTGTCGTCGACCACCAGCACCGCCATGTCCCTGAGCGTCTCGAGAGGCAGTTCGTCGGTCTCCTCCGGCTCGTCGGTCAGCGCGGTGACGTTCACCGTGAAGTGGAAGGTGCTGCCGCTGCCCGGCGTGCTCTCCGCCCAGATGCGGCCTCCCATCAACTGCACGAGATTCGACGAAATCGTCAGCCCCAGGCCGGTGCCGCCATACCGCCGCGTGATCGATCCGTCCGCCTGATTGAACGCATCGAAGATCGCCTGATGCTTGTCAGCCGGGATGCCGATGCCGGTGTCGGAGACCGCGAGATGGAGCACGCCGTCGGCGCTGCCGGTCCGCTCCATCCACACTTTGACGACCACTTCGCCCGATTCGGTGAACTTGATGGCGTTGCCGACGAGGTTGATCAACACCTGCCGCAGCCGGCCTGCGTCGGCGGTCACGTGGTCGGCCACGTCGTTGTCGACGTCGCACAGCAGCTCGAGCCGTTTTTCATGCGCCCGCAGTGCGAGCGTGCGCATCGTATCGTCGACGAGCTCTCTCAGCTTGAACGGGGCGGGATCGAGCGCCAGCCGTCCGGCCTCAATCTTCGAGAAGTCGAGGATGTCGTTGATGATCTGCAGCAGGGAATCGGCGGATGCCTTGACCATGCCGAGGTACTCGCGCTGCTGGCCGCTGAGCTCGGTGTCGAGCGTCAGCTCGGTCATGCCGAGGATGCCGTTCATCGGCGTCCTGATTTCGTGGCTCATGTTGGCGAGGAATTCGCTTTTCGCGCGGCTGCCTTCTTCCGCCCGATCTCTCGCCGTGACGAGCTGGGTGTTGACCGTGACGAGCTCGGACGTCCTCATCTCGACCTGTTCTTCGAGGTGCGCCTGATGGCGCTGCAGCTCCGCGTCGCGTTTGTGAAGCTCTCCGAGCATGTCGTTGAACCCGTCGACGAGCGTGCCCACCTCGTCGCGGCTGGTGCGTTCGACACGAATGGCGTAGGAGTGTCCGGCGGCGACCGTCCTGGTGGCGGCCGCAAGCCGCAGGATCGGCCCGGAGATGAATCCCTGGAGCACCCAGGCGACCAGGAATGCGATGGCGGTGGACGCTGCGAGGACGAGCACCACGATGCCGCCGAAACGGCGCACGCGTTGCTGCTGTTGAATGCGATCGGTCTCGATGTAGATGGTGCCAATGCGCTCGCGCTTCAACATGATCCGCCGGGACACGCCGATGCGATCGGCGGTCACCGTCACGGTGTCCTCGGCGGCGACGCCCGGCGCAACGGCGGTTGGGGTGAGGCCGGGGCGGCTGTAGGACGCGAACACCCGGCCGTCGAGCGCGTACACGCGCGCGCTCGTGATGGCGGTTTTGTCCGACAGCGCTTTCAATGTATCGCGTACCGCCTGATCGTCGTCGAACGACAGCGCGGCCGTGTTACTCGTGCCGAGCAGGTCGGCGAGCGTCTGCGAATCCATGATCTGCTGATCGCGGAAGCTGATGTAGTCGTACACCATGATGCTGGCGCACGCGACGAGCAGCGCCACCGTCATCGTGAACATGATGATGTGAATCACCTTCCAGCGGATGGAAAGATCGCGGAGGAATGTCATGGTTTGCTCGTTCCGTAAAGCGTTTGTGCCAGCGCCAGCACGCGCGAGCTCACCTTGAGCCGCGAGCGCTCGGCCGCGTCTACCCGGATTTCGAACCGTACGCGGTTGTCCGCAATCAGAAAGTTGATCATCCCGCCCTTTTCCCAGAACCGGTCGACGTCGCTGACCGTCAGGACGGGCCGCTGGTTGACGGCGCTGACGAAATCCTGGGCCCGCCTGGTGGCCTCGCCGCCAATGTAGAGAATCTGGACGTCGGCCGTGTCGTCGTCGTCCTTGACTTTCCGTGTCTTCAGCAGCCGGGCGCCCACGGCCTTGTGCCGAATGATGTAGTCCAGGGCGCGCCGCAGGGCTTCGTCGTCGGCGACGCCGATGACGAGATCGGTCGATCCCGTTGCAAACGCATCGGCCGGCCATTCGGTGAACCGCGCAAAGTTGTGCAGAAAGGCCGCTTTCACTTCTCTCGTCTTCGCATTCTGCGCGTCGCCGCGACCGGCGGCGACCGGCAGCAACATCATCGCCAGCGCGAGCGGAGCCGCCTGACGGCGGAACGTCTGCATTACGCGGCCGTCCGCTGAATCCGCCTGAACGCCGCGCGAACCCGCGAAATCAGCACAGGCGCCTCGAACGGCTTCACCACGTAGTCATCGGCGCCGAGCTCGAGCACGCGCTCCTCGATGCCGGGGCCGTCTTCAGCGGTGAGGATCATGATCGGCAGCGTCGCGAGCGCGACGTTCTGCCGGATGCGCTCGATCGCTTCGTACCCGTCCATGTCGGGCATCATCAGGTCCATCACGAGCAGGTCGGGCCGTTCGCGTATGGCGATCTCGATCGCCTGCCGGCCGTTCGCACCCTCGAGCACTTCGTAGCCTTCCTTTTCGATGAGCAGCTTCACGAGCATGCGCGTGATGCGATCGTCGTCGACGACGAGCACGCGTTTGCCGTCGTTGTTCTTCCTCGCGCCGATCGCTTCAGCCGCGAGCACGCGGTTGATCTCCTCGATCGTGGTGACCCCTTCAACCACCAGGTCGAGGCCGCGCTGGCGCATCGATTTGCACCCGGCGAGCTGCATCGCCGCGCGTATCTCGCCCGCGGTCGCCCCCTTCGAAATCGCCGTGCGCACGTGATCGTCAGGCGACAGGACTTCCGCCACCGGCATCCGTTCGATGTAGCCGGTATGGCGGCAGCGCTCGCATCCCGATCCCGCCGACGCCGGCACCAGCGCGATGCCGTGCTCCTGTCCGAGCGCCTTCGCGTGCGCGTCGTCATGGATCGTGCGGCACTGTGGGCAGAGTTTGCGGACGAGGCGCTGCGCGACGACCGCGGTCAGGCTTTCGGCAATCTTGAACGGCTCGAGGCCGAGATTGAGCAGCCGCGTCACGGCCGATGCGGCATCCGATGTGTGGAGCGAGGTCAGCACGAGGTGGCCTGTATAGGCGGCCTGGCCGACAATCTGTGCGACTTCGTTGTCGCGAATCTCACCGACCATGATGACGTTCGGGTCCTGACGAAGCACCGAGCGCAGAATCGCGGCGAAGCCGTTGCCGGTCTTGTTGTTCACCGCAATCTGGTTCACGCCGTCGACCTGGCGTTCGACCGGATCTTCGACCGACACGATGTTGCTGTGACCCGTCCGGAGATGATGCAGGCCGCTGTAGAGCACCGTCGTCTTGCCCGATCCGGTGGGACCCGTGACGAGCACGAGGCCGTCCGGGCGATCGAACGCCGTTTTCAGCCGCGCGAGATTCGCCTCGTCGTAGCCGAGCGAATCGAGCCCCTGGGGCTCCAGCAGCGCATCGATGACGCGCATCACGATTTTCTCGCCATTGATCGTCGGCAGCGTCGACAGGCGCACGTCGATCGCGCGTCCGTTGACGCGCAGGCGGAACGCCCCGTCCTGCGGCCGATGCTTCACCGAGATGTCGACCGCGCCCATCACCTTGTACCGATTACGAATGGCCATCGCCGACTCCGCCGGCAGCGTCATCGCTGGCTCGAGAATGCCGCCGAGGCGGAAGCGCACGATCAGCGACTGCTTGACGGGCTCGATGTGGATGTCGCTCGCGCCCGCTTCCACGGCGCGAGCGACGATGTGGTTGCACAGATCTATGACCGGCGATGTCGTGAGCCTCGTGGAGTCCTGGACGTCGAGCATCTCGACAGACGAAGCGGAGCGCACGCGCTCGAGCAGCAGGTCCAGGTCCGTCAGGTGCAGGTAGTACTTGTCGAGGGCCGCGACGAGATCGGAACGGCGCGCGACGACGGCTTGCGGGTTGCGGCCCGACGCGAACGCGACGTCGCGTTCGGCCTCGTGGTCGTACGGCCGGCTGATGGCGTAGGTCAGCAGGCGGTTGTCTTCGGAAAGGGGAAGCAGGTTATGCCGGCGCGCGACGCGCTCGGGCACGAGCCGCAGCGCCAGGTTGCTGGGCGTCAGTTCCGACAGCTCAACGAGCCGCAGCCCGGCCGCGTTGGCGAGCGCGGAATAACCATCGCTCTCCGACACGAACCCCAGATCGACGACCGCTTCCACCAGCGGCACGCTCTGCCGCTCGCCATGTTCAACCGCGAGTGCGAGGTCGTGGCGGTTGACCAGCGACCGGGACAGCAGCAGATCTCCGAAACGGCCACTCGTCGAATCAGGGTGCGGCTGGGCGGCGACGGTCGTCGCTTTTATCATGTGGCTTCAGAGGGCAAGGACGCTGCCACGCGACGGCATCGTGAATGCCCAGCAAAATCG
>CAYHHH010000007.1:47046-50798 GCA_964356125.1 uncultured Bifidobacteriaceae bacterium
CCAGTTGCTGGAGGAAGCCCGAAGCGGGCTGAGTGCAGGGCGCGCCGCCAGCGCGCCTGTGAGGAACGGATGACGCATGTGCTGATTGTCGATGACGAAGAAGGTATCCGCCGGCTGCTGACCCGCTGGCTCGAGTCGTGGGGATATCGCGCGCACGTGGCCATCAGCGCCGCCGATGCGCTCGATCAGCTCGCGGCGGCGCCGGCCTCGATCGTGTTATGCGACGTCATGATGCCGGTGCACGATGGCCTGTGGCTCACCGATCGCATCCGCGAGCGATGGCCCAACGTCGCCATCATCATGGCCAGCGGCGCGCAGGACATGGCGACCGTGACGAGCACGAAGCAAAAGGGCGCCGTCGGCTTTGTGCCGAAACCATTCGGCCGCGAAGTGCTGCGACAGGCACTCTTGCGCGCCGAAGGAGCACTACAGTGAAGGTCCGCCTGCTCCTCGTCCTTGCCGCTGCCGGTGCGGTACTCCAGCCGGCGGCCGCAGGCGCCGCGCCCGATCGGCCCGCCGTGTTGTGGCCGTCGGTCCAGGTGTGGAGGCAGCCCCAGGGGCTGCCACAGAATTCCGTGCTCACCATGTTGCAGACCCGGGACGGCTACCTCTGGCTTGGCACGAAAGGCGGCGTCTCACGGTTCGACGGCGTGCGATTTACGACCTTCGACGATCGCGACAAGACCCAGCTTCGCGAGAGTGAGGTGTGGGCTCTTGCTGAGGGACTGGACGGCAGCCTCTGGATCGGCACGTACGGCGGAGGCCTCAGCCGGTTGAAGGATGGAAAATTCACCGTCTACACGACGGCCGACGGCCTCGTCAGCAACTACGTGTCGAGCATCCTGGCCGATCAGAGCGATGGCAGCGTCTGGATCGGAACCGAAGCAGGCCTCAGCCGGTTTCGGGATGGGCGTTTTGTGACCTTCCCGACAAATGACGGTTCCACCCTCGCCGTGCGGGTCGTGCACCGCGATACCGACGGCAGCTTGTGGATTGGATCCGTTCAGGGCTCCATTTACAGATGGGCTGACGGCCGCCTGCACATGCAGCACGTCGAAGGCCCCGCGCCGCGCGGCGAAGTGTGGTCGATGGTGCGCGATCGCGACAACGCGATGTGGATGGGCACGCTCGACGGGCTATTCAGGGTCAAGGACGGCAGATCGACGCGATTCACCGTCGAGGACGGCCTCGGGTCGAACCGCATGCGTTCGATCATGTTCGACGCAGACGGCACGCTGTGGATCGGCACCACGAACGGCGTCAGTACGTACCACGCCGGCGTCTTCACGTCGCATACCTTTGGGCCGGGCGGCGGCTTGTCGTTCGACGTGAGCGCGATGACCCTCGACCGCGAGGGCAGCATCTGGCTTGGATCGCGGGCCGACGGTCTCATGCGCGTGCGCCGCGGGCAATTTACCAGCTACGGCGCCCGTGACGGCCTGCCGACCGACTACGTGGCAACGGTTTTCGAAGACAGCCAGGGCACGTTCTGGATCGGCACGAATGCCGGCCTCGGCGCAATCCGGGACGGGCGCAGCCTGCCGCTCGACGGGACCAATAGCCTGCGGGAGATGGCGCTCTCGTCGCTGGTTGAAGATGAGCAGCACCATTTATGGGTGGCGGGTGAAGGCGGCGTCTTCAGATCGGTACGGCCTCTCGACTGTCGGAGCGCACAGTGCGATCCGCAGTTCGCCAAGGTCACGGACGAATTTGCCAGAGTGCTGTTCGAAGATCGCGACGGCACGCTCTGGGTCGGCACCAGCTTCAAGGGGCTCATCGCGTACCGCCGTGGCGTGCTCACAAGGTACACGACGAACGAAGGGCTTCCCAGCGATCTCGTTCGCGCCATACAGCAGGATCGCGACGGATCGCTGTGGATTGGCACGCGGGGCGGTGGGCTCGCCCGCTTCAGGAACGGCGCCTTCACCACCTATACCGAGAAGGACGGCCTGGCCACCGACGGTGTGCAGGCGCTCTTCATGGACAAGGACAACACGTTGTGGATCGGGACCCGCCAGGGGCTGAACCGATTCAAGGACGGCAAGTTCACGACCTATACCATGCGCGACGGGTTGTATTCGAGCTTCGTGTATAACATCGTCGAAGACGACCATGGCAGCTTGTGGATGACTTGCAGCAAGGGCGCGTTCCGCGTCAGCAAACGTGAGCTCAACGATTTTGCCGAGGGCCGCGTACGATCCGTCACGTCGTCCGTCTACGGACTGGAACATGGACTCATCAGCACAGTAGGGACGGTCGGTCATGCGTCGGGCGCCTACAAGTCGCGCGATGGCCGCATCTGGATGGCGTGGACGATCGGTCTGAGCGTCGTGGATCCCCGAGCAATCTCCATCAACACGCTTCCTCCGCCTGTGCGCATCGAAGATGCCACCATCGACGGGCACGTGTTCGGACGAGGGCAGCAGGCGGAGGCGCAGCCGGGACGCGGTGACCTCGCGTTCCGCTATACAGGCTTGAGTTTTCTCGCGCCGGAAAAGGTCCGCTTCCGGTACAGGCTCGACGGGTACGATCGCGACTGGGTTGACGCCGGCGATCGCCGCGCGGCGTACTACAGCAACATCCCGCCGGGCCGTTACACGTTCCGCGTGAAAGCCGCCAACAACGACGGCGTCTGGAACGAACGCGGCGACAGTTATCCGATTTATCTCGCACCAGGCTTTTATCAGACGCGATGGTTCTATGCGCTCTCCGTGCTGGCGTTCGGGTTCGCGCTCTCCGGCGGTTACCGGCTGCGCGTGAAGACGCTGAAAGCACGCGAGCAGCAGCTCGAGCGGCTCGTGGACGAGCGGACCGACGAGCTGAAGCACGCGAAAGAGGCCGCCGAGGTCGCCGCGCGAGCGAAAAGCGCGTTCCTCGCGAATATGAGCCATGAGATCCGCACGCCGATGAACGGCGTGCTTGGCATGACCGATCTGGTGCTGGGCACCGATCTGCAGCCGATGCAGCGCGAGTACCTGGACATGGCGAAAAGCTCGGCCGAGGTCCTGCTCACCGTGATCAACGACGTGCTCGATTTCTCGAAGATCGAGGCGGGCCAGCTCACCTTCGAGCAGCGCGACTTCGCGCTCGGCGACACCGTGAGCCTGCTGATCCGGACGCTCGGCGTGCGCGCGCGCGACAAAGGCATTTACCTGCGCAGCGACATCGCGGCGGACGTGCCGGCGATGCTGTGCGGCGATTCCCATCGTCTGGCGCAGGTGCTCAGCAACCTCATCGGCAACGCGATCAAGTTCACCGCGACCGGTGGCGTCACGCTGCGCATCTCGCAGGCGGAGGCGGACCTCGCGCCGCAGCCGGGAACCGTCGCACTGCATTTCGAGGTGCAGGACACCGGCATCGGCATTCCCGCGGATCAGCAGGCGGCCGTCTTCGAGCCCTTCAAGCAGGCGGACGAGTCGACGACGAGAAAATTCGGTGGCACCGGTCTTGGCCTCAGCATTTCGACGCGCCTGGTGGAAGGCATGGCGGGGCGCCTCTGGCTCGAGAGCCAGGCCGGCAAGGGCAGCTCGTTCCATTTCATCGTGCGCGCCGGGATCGCGGAGGCGATGAAACCGGAATCTGCAGCGGCGGCGCCCAGGGCCGGGACGCCGCTGGAGGGCTCGCTGCGCATCCTGCTCGCGGAGGACAACCGCGTGAACCAGCGCGTGGCGCAGGCGATTCTCGAGAGCGATGGACATCGCGTCACGATTGTGGCCGACGGCGCACTCGCCGTCGACGCCGCCGAACGCACG
>CAYHHH010000007.1:50898-72248 GCA_964356125.1 uncultured Bifidobacteriaceae bacterium
TCGCGTCACGATTGTGGCCGACGGCGCACTCGCCGTCGACGCCGCCGAACGCACGGCCTTCGACGTCATTCTGATGGACGTGCAGATGCCCGAGATGAGCGGGTTCGATGCGACCGCAGCGATCCGCGCGCGCGAGCAGGCGACCGGGGCGCATGTGCCGATCATTGCGATGACCGCGCACGTCATGCACGGCGATCGCGAACGCTGCCTGGCAGCCGGGATGGACGGATACGTGACGAAGCCGCTGATGCCGGACTCCTTGCGGAAAGCGCTCGCAGACGTCGCGCCGACTCTGGTGCAGAACCTGAGATTCGAGAGAGCGATATGACCCCAACCATGCGTACGATGCGGCGCGCGGCGGCTCTCTGGGTAGGCGCCGCGTGTTTTCTCAACTTCACGCCGTTGGCGGCCGAGCCGATTGTCCACCTGACGGGCGTCGTGCGCACCGCCCGCGCGGATGGCGACATGGTCGTGCTGACGACGGTGACCGCCACAACCACGGTTGTTGTGCATGCCACTCGATCCGCAGTCGCGGGGCGAGATCTGGTCGACGCCGAAATCGGGCTGACCGGATCATGGGCCACGATCGGCGGCGGATCGCAGGAGCCGCTCAGACGCGTGTTTCGGGTCGAGCGGCCGTCGCAGATCACAGTGATCGACCAGCGGCAGATCGGTCCGTTCGATCTCAGGGCTACTTCCCTGGGCGATCTGCTGGCCACGACAACCACGACAATGCCACTGCATCGCGTGAAGATCTCCGGCACCGTCACAGCACAACTCGCAAGCAAGGTCATTCACGTGACCGACGGCGATCACGACCTTAGGGTACGGCTGCTGGAGGATGCGTCGCTTTCACCAGGAGACCACATCGACGCTGTCGGCTACGTCGGTCGCAACAGCTCGCCGCGGATTCTCGTCGATGCCATTTTCCGGAAGGTCGCCGCAGAAAGCCCGCCCGACCCTGCTCGCGTGGATCCTGGACGCCTCCTGAAGCGGTCCTATCACAACACGCTCGTGAGAACCGAAGCCACGATCGTCAGCCAGTTCGCGGACTCGTATGACCAGAAGCTGGTGCTGGAGTCCGGCGGGATCACGTTCGAGGCGGAGCTCCAGAATCAGCGCGGCGCGCTGCCCACGTTCGTTCCGGGCAGCCGCGTCGAGGTGACCGGAATCGCTGGCGTGCGCGCCGGCAGCGGCGACGATCCGATGTCGCTTCGCATCGCCCTTCGCGACGCCAACGATGCGCGCGTCATCTCACTTCCGACGTGGTGGACCGTCCAGCGGACGTTGTATCTGCTCGGCATCGTGATTGTCGGGTTCTTAAGCGCAAGCGGCTGGATCGTGGCACTTCGACGCCGCCTCCCGGTCGCGGAGCGCGCCCGCATGGAAAGCGAGCGGCGCTATCGAGAGCTGTTCGAGGACGCGCCAGCGGGGCACTTTGTCAGCAGTGTCGACGGCGCGCTGACCGCCTGCAACGACGCGTTCGCGCGCATGGTTGGTTTCGAATCGGCGGCCGCGGCCATCGGTGCGAGCGCGGAGTCGCTGTATGCGAGGGACGACGATCGCCGGGCATGGCTGGAGTTGCTTCGCGATGGCACGCCCGTGGAAAACCGGAAAGTCGCCCTCAAGGCGTTGGACGGCCGCATCATCCATGCGCTCGAAACGGCTGCCGTCCGGTTCGACGAGTGCGGCCGGACGTCCGAGATCCAGGGATTCTTTATCGATCGTACGGAGCAGGAGCGCGCGGAGGCCGCCCTCCGCGAGCGCGACGCGCAGTTGCAGCAGGCGCAGAAGATGGAAGCGATTGGCAGGCTGGCGGGCGGCGTCGCGCACGACTTCAACAACCTGCTGACGGCAATCTCTGGCTACTCGGATCTCGCGCGGGAAGAATCCGCCGATCGCCCGCAGGTCGTTGAGTACCTCGATCAGGTGCAGAAGGCCGCCGGGACCGGTGCGGGGTTGACGCGTCAATTGCTGGCCTTCAGCCGAAAACAGGTGTTCGAGCCGGCCGTGATCGATCTGAACGTCGTTGTGGCGGACATGGACAAGATGCTTCGACGGCTTCTCGGTGAAGACGTCTGCCTGACGCTGCGTACTGCCGCGACACCTCTTCATGTGAAGGCTGACCGCGCGCATCTCGAACAGATACTCGTCAACCTGGCGGTCAACGCACGCGACGCCATGCCAAACGGCGGCACCCTCAAGGTGCACGCGTATAGCCAGGCGTCGAGCGCGAAACTGAGCGTCTCGGACAGCGGCTGCGGCATGGACGACCACACCATGTCCCATCTGTTCGAGCCCTTCTTCACGACGAAAGGACCGGGACAGGGAACCGGCCTTGGCCTCGCAATGGTGTACGGAGCCGTCGTGCAGAGCGGCGGTACTATCAGCGTGACAAGCGAGCCCGAACAAGGCGCACGGTTCCTCATCACGTTGCCACGCGTCGACGACCATGTGGACGCACCGCAGGTGCACGAAGAAGCCGGCTGCGTTCACGGCACCGAAACGGTGTTGCTGGTCGAGGACAACGACGCCGTGCGGGCATTGGCTCAGCGTATGCTGGAACGAGAAGGGTATACAGTCCTCGCGGCCGCACTCGGACGCGACGCCATGAAGGTTGCCGACAGCCACGATGGTCCGATCCATCTTCTGCTGACCGATGTCGTTATGCCCGAGATGACCGGGATCGCGCTTGCGGAGCGGCTGAGGTTGAGCCGTCCCGACACACCGGTGCTGTTCATGTCGGGTTACGCGGATCATCCGGCGCTCAAGCGCGAGCCGATGCCGGTGAGGGCATCCGTGCTCCAAAAACCATTTACCCGAAGCGGCCTCGCGTTCGCGGTGCGCCAGGCGTTGAATCCGCGTCAGTCGCTTTCCGACGTTGGGTGCACGGCGTCCGCTTCCTGATTTCGAGATTACCGTCCGGGCCGCGGCTGCCAGGCAGGGGTAGCCGTGTAGGTGAAACACCTATGGCTAAAATCGCGCATTCGCACCAAAATTCTGTGTAACGGCATGGCGAGGATTCTTGTTGTCGATGACGAGGCGGCGATCCGTGAGCTGCTCTTCCGGCGGCTGACCCAATGGGGGCACGAGGTGGTGACGGCGCATGGCGCCGAGTCTGCCCTCGAGGAGCTGGCGAAGGCGCCGGCCCAGATCGTCTTCTCGGACGTCATCATGCCGCTCCACGACGGCGTCTGGCTGGCGAAGGAAATCAGAGAACGCTATCCCGATACCGTGATTGTCGCGGTCAGCGGTGCGCAGGAAATGGAGACGATCGTGCAAATGCGCCGGCACGGCGCGATCGATTACGTCACCAAGCCCATCGGGCGCGAGATGCTGCATCAGGCGCTCGAACGCGCGCTCGTTCGCGTGCCCACGTTATAGGGCTCCTGCCTCGGGCGGGGTAAAATCCGCCACGATGACGCCCGGATTTTCCGACGCCGAACGCCTGCGCCTCGCGCTGGCCGCGGCGCGCCTCGGCGACTGGAGCCGGGACGCCGCCACCGACGTCGTGACCCTCTCGCCACGCGCGGCAGACATCTTCGGCGTCGCCCCGGATGCGGAGATGACGTGGGCGGAGCTGCGCGAGCGGCTCCATCCCGATGACCGTGAGCGCGTGACGAGATCGGTGGAGACCGCCTACGCCAACCGGTCGAGCTATGCCGTTGAGTACCGCGTCAGGACGAGCGGCGGTGAGCGATGGGTGGCCGCGCACGGCCATGCAACGTACGCCGAAAACGGCTCGGTCACGGGGTCGCTCGGCACGGTGCAGGACATCACCGCGCAGATGCGCACCAAAGAGCTGCTGCGCAAGCAGGCCGAGGCGCTGCAGATCATCAACGACCTCGGCCGCGTGCTGTCCGCCGAGCTCGATCTGAAGAAGCTGGTGCAGGCGCTCACCGACGGCGCGACAAGCCTGGTGGGCGCGCAGTTCGGCGCGTTCTTCTACAACGTCCTCGACGCCGGCGGTGGGTCGTACATGCTCTACGCGCTGTCGGGGGTCGATCGCCGGCAGTTGGAGCGGTCTCCGATCCCGCGCGCGACGCTGTTCGGACCGGCGTTTCGCGGCGACGGCATCATGCGCCTCGACGACGTGACGCAGGATCCGCGCGTGGACCAGACCGAGCCGCATCGCGGGATGCCGTTCGGATATCTGCCGGTGAGGAGCTATCTTGCGGTGCCGGTCACGAGCCGGTCGGGCGAGGTGCTGGGCGGGCTGTTCTTCGGCCACGCGGAGCCGGGCATGTTTACCGACGGCGACGAGCGCGTGATGCTCGGGCTCGCGGCGCAGGCCGCGATTGCGATAGACAACGCGCGGCTGTTCGACGCGGTCCAGAAAGCGCGCGAGGCCGCGGAGATCGCGAACCGGTTGAAGGACGAGTTTCTGGCGACGGTGTCGCACGAGCTGCGCACGCCGCTCAACGCGGTGCTCGGATGGACGTCGCTGCTGCGGGGCACGCAGATGGACGACGCGCGGCGCACCAAGGCGCTCGAGATCATCGAGCGCAACGCGCGGCTGCAGCAGAAGATCGTCGAGGACCTTCTCGACGTGTCGCGCATCATCGCGGGTCAGTTCCGGCTCGACAAGGAGCCGATGCCGTTCCGCCCCGTCGTCGAATCGGCGATCGAGTCGATGCGGCCCGTCGCGGCGGCGAAGTCGATCGCCCTGGCGGTGGAGCTCGGCGACGATCCGGCCATCATCATCGGCGATTCGGCGCGGCTGCACCAGGTGGTCTGGAATCTGTTGTCGAACGCGATCGAGTTCACGCCGGAAGGAGGCGCGGTGCGCGTCGCGCTCGACGTCACGGAATCTCGCGTGGAGCTTGTCGTGGCGGATACGGGCGCCGGCATCGCTCCGGCATTCCTGCCGCACGTGTTCGAGCGATTCCGGCAGGGGGACGCGCGCGTCACGCGCGCGCACGGGGGCCTCGGTCTGGGCCTGGCCATCGTGCGGCATTTGACGGACATGCACGGCGGCAGCGTCGCGGCCGTCAGCGCGGGCGAGGGGAAAGGGGCGACGTTTGTCGTGCGCCTTCCGACGGCCTAGCCCGCCTGCACTTTGCCCATCACCGTCGCGCCGTCCGCCATGACGAAACGCGGCGCGGTGATATCGCCCACGACGGATCCCGTGGTGCGCAAATCCACTTTTTCGATCGCCTTGACGTTGCCCGTGACCTTGCCGCTGATGGTGACCGTCTTGGCCAGCAGGTCCGCCTTGATTCTGGCGTCCTGGCCGATCGTCAGGCTGTGGCCGCCAAGCTCGATGGACCCTTCGACGTCGCCGTCGATGGTGAGATCTTCCTCGCTGATGACCTTGCCTTCGACGCGGACGGCCTTTCCGATCCAGGCGATCATCCGGCGTTCTGTTGTGGGGGCGTTCGGCGTTCCGTTGGACATGTGATGGCTCCGGTAGACACGGTCCGGCTAAAGCCGGACCCTACGAAGATATCATGCGCAATTTTGTAATCGCGCGCGTGCTTCTATCGGCCCTTATATCGGCCGTGCTGCCGTCCGCCGCCAGAGCACAGGCGCGGTGCGGCGACCCCGATCCGGAGGTGTCGATCGGCGTCTGTTCCGCCATTATAAAGTCGGGACGCGCGCGGCGGCGGGGAAGATGTCGACACGGCGATCGCCATGCGCAGCCGGGTCGTCCAGCAGATGGCGGAGCGCGGCGTTAAGTAGCCGGTAGCTACTAGCCGGTAGCTCGTAGCTTGTAGCTGGTAGCAAGAGCTTTTGCTACTAGCTACCGGCTACCAGCTAGAGGGCCCGCTTCGAGCGCGGTGTCGCGATGTATCCGCGCCGCGCCCGCACGCGGTATTCGGGATTGACGGCGCGCACGCGGAGGCTGCGATAGCTGCCGTCGAGCGGCAGCCTGGAGTAGAAGCCGAGCACGTACTGGCTGTTGAGCTCCTCGGCGATGCGCGCCGTGGCCGCCACGAGATCGGCGGTCTGGTGCACCAGCTCGGTGTTGCCGCCGCTGCCGCCCGTGATCTCGTTCAACGCCCCCACGTTCACGGTCTCGTTGATCGCGCGCTTCGCCGGCGGATCCACGGCAATCGCATACACGAAGGCGTCGCTGCGGATGAGCGCCGATCGTACTTCGCGCAGCGCCGCGTCGCTCGCGGTGTCGGCGCCGTCGGAGATGATCAGCACCGACGCGCGCTGTTTCGTCCTGGTGTTCATCATCGGCAGCGCGGTCAGCACCGCGTCGTAGAGCGCGGTCGAGCCGAAGGGCTTCAGCGCGGCCATCGCCGTCCTCACCATGTCGGGCGACTGGGTCCACCGCGTCAGGGCGCGCGGCTCGTGATTGAACGCGACGACGGAGAACTCGTCGTTCTTGTCCAGCAGCTCGAACAGGAACCGCTCGACCGCCGCGCGCGCGTCGACCAGGCGCTGCCCGAACATGCTGTCGCTCACGTCGAGCAGCACGGCCAGGCTGACGGGCACGCGCTCGTTGGTGAATTGCGTGATGGTCTGGCGCTCGCCCTCTTCGAAAATCTCGAACGCCTCGATCGGCAGGCCGGTGACGAGGTGCCCGTCGCGATCGACGACGGTCGCGGTCACGCTGATGAGATCGACGCCCGACTGGAATCGCGCGGCACGATCCTGATCCTGCGCGGCCGGGCCCGCACCGATGACGACGAGCAGCACGATCGCGCCGTAAGCGCTGCGCACGCAGCTATCCTACGCTCAATCGCCGGCTTTATCGATGACCCATGCGACGAGCACGCCGGTCACGGTCCCGCCCGCGGTCCAGGCGAAATCGCGCCACGATCCTCCTCTGCGCCTGCGATCGCGCAGCTCCTTGCCGCCCGCCGCGGCGAGCCCGACGCTCGTGCCGATGGTCACGCGCCATCCCCTCCGCTTCGTCACCGGCACAGCCGCCGCATATCCGGCGCCGGAGAGCGCGGCACCCGCGCCGAAGTGCTTCGCCTTGTCGGCCGCGAACCATGTGTCCTGTGCGGCGGCCCACTGGGGACAGGCGAGCAAAGCAGCGATGATGAGGATTCTCATGCGCCTGCGTTGTACCACATCGGCGCGCGACTACAAGGTCTTCAGATATTCGATGAGGGCGTGCCGATTGTCGTCGGTCTGAACGGCGAACCAGACGTCATGACCGCCGTTTCCGGAGCCCGGCCGCGCGGTGCTGAACCAGTTTCGATCGTTGCCGAACCGTCGAATGAGCTCGTCTTCGCCATCACATGAAAGATCTTCGGGCGTTCCGAAACGGGACCCAGCAGATGATGCAGCGTCGGCACGCTGCCGTTGTGCAGATAGGGAAAGTTCGCCCACACGCCCGTGAGTGGCGTGGCGGCATAGCCGTCGCTCCTTTTGAGCGCGCCGTCGGCGGCCAGCGGGCTGTGGTTGAAGGCGTCGATGAATCCATCGGACACGAGCGCGACTCTGGCCGCGTCGGTGCCGACGTCGACATGCGTGCCGGGCCATCGCACGTTCCCTTGACCGTCGTACATGCCGTGGCACGCTGAGCAACCTGCCTCACGCGATTCAAACAGCGCGCGCCCCCGTGCGGCGAGATCGCGATCGATCGCGTAAGGGTAGCGGGGCGGCCGAAGGTAACGGATGACAGCGTCGAACTCTTTCTTGATGGCCGGCACCACCGTCTCGACGAGCGCGTCGAACGAGCGATCCTTCTCGAGCTCCATGGACGAAGCCATCAGCGGGAAGGGGCCATGGAAACTGCCGTCGGTGTACCAGCGCCCAACCGGCATTTTCGCCGCGGTGTGCCACAACGGGGGTGTCTTCACGTCCCCTCGCCCGACGTCATCGACCGCGGGCATCCGGCGCTCGTGATTTCGCATGAACATCTCGACGTGCGATGCGGCGAAGGCGGTGGAGCGGCCCCGCGTGAGCGAGTCGATCTTGTCGTGATGATGACTGCGAAGAATGCGATTGGCGTCGGCCGCGAGCGCCTCATCGCGAGGATCGCGTAGCAGCCTGCCTCGCCATCCGTCGCGCGTCAGCGTCTTCAGCGCCTCTCCAAGCCAGAAGTCATCGAATGTTTTTGTGCCCGCACCGAAGTAGGCGACTCCGTCGATCTCCGCGGTATGACAGACGAGGCAATTGACCGTCCATCTGAGCGGCTCCTTCTCCACCCGGCCGGCGTGGACGCGACTCGACGCGTTCGGCGCCATGCCGAAGGCCGGAACACGCGGGTTATCCCGCCACAACGTGAGTCCGACCTTCTCGCCGACGATGGTCTCGACGTCCCCCACGATCGCCTGCGTGGCGAGATTACCGTCGAACAACGCCTTCCGCCGGACATGCTCGGGTCGGGCATCATCTCGAGCCCATTCAATCTTCACGTTGCGCATGTCGGCGTCGAAGCGCGCCGCGAGCTCCTCGCGGGACAGTGACGGAGACGCCGAGCGGGTCCAGATGGCCAGCGTGAAAATGACCGCCGGGGCGGTGACGATGAGAATGGAGGGTTTCATTTGCGACCTCGTGCCGATGCGAGCGCCGCCTGCCAGCGCGCTTCTTCGCCGGGCGCACGCGGGCGCGTGTCGCGCGCGAGGCGATCGACCCCTTCCTCGAGCGCGACCCGCGCAGCATCAGCGCGACCCGCGCGCAGCAGGGTGTTGCCTTCCTCGAGCCAGAGCAGCCGATTGCGCGGATAGCGTTGCTGGAGCTCTTCGATCAACTGAAGGGCCGCGTCGTACCGGCCTTCGCGGTTGTAGGGCAGCACGAGCGTGAACAGCGCGTTTCGCCTGGTTTCGCCGGGATACTGCGCGGCTTCCTCGACGTAGCGGAGCCCGCGGTCGCCGTCGCCATCGAAGCCGGCGAGATACGCGATGAAGCGAAGCGGCGCCGATAGCGATGCCACGGCATGGCGGGTCATCCCCACGATCAGCGCCGCGTCCTTGCGCTGTGGATCGAGCGCCAGCACGCGCTGACGAGCTTTGTAGGCTCGGTGTGCCGGGCCGAGACTGTCGCGCACGCGCCCCTCGACCGTGGCGGTGTATGACGCGAGGCAGCCGTATGCGGCGCCGACCTGGTAATAGGCGTCGGCGCTCGGATGGGTTCGAAGCCGCTCTTCGCTCAGCGCAAGCGACCGGCGGATGTATCTGTTGAATGTGTCGGCGAGCTCGGGCCGTGGCGCGCGGCGCCGGTGGCGTGCGTGCGCCTGTCCAAGATAATCCTCGACGCTGATCGCGCCCTGCTCGAACACGATCTGGGTCCAGACGGTTGCGGCGGCCAGCCGATAGGAGATCGGGTCGGTCGGGTCTGCGGCGATCGCTTCTTCGAAGGCGGCCAGCGCCTCATCGCGATCGAGGTTGTATCCGAGCTCCAGCGCGCGCGTACGGTGCGCCGCGGCCGACACAGGATCGCCGGTGCGCACGGAGCTTTGCGCGACGGCCGGGTCGGGTCGAATACCGCTCGCAACGAGGGTGAATACAAACACCGCAAATCGGGGTCGCACGGATGGGCGCCTCCATCGAGAGATGCGCAGATGGCCAGGCAGGCGGCTCACCATGACTTGACATTCAAATATTACAACTTGATAATTCTGGCATGGCCGTTCATCATGAGGTGCTTGTGGCGGCTCGACGCCTCGGCGCCGAGCACGGAGACTGGACATTCACGCCGGACGAGATCGTGCGCGCCCTTCCACACCTGAACGCGAGCACAATCCGCACTCACGTCACCAGCCGTTGCTGCTCCAACGCTCCAGCCAACCATCCGCACAGGTGGCCGTACTTCGAGCGTATAGCGAGAGGCCGGTACAGGGTGCTGGCGGCCGTGCGGGGAAGGACCTTGCACGCTTCTGAGGCTCGCGCGTCATACGAAGCGAGCTCTCGAGGTCCGCTCCGGGACGCGATTCATACGGTGATCTCACCGAGCGATGGATACTTCGTCGCCGAATGTCTCGAGATACCCGTCGTCACACAAGGACGAACGCTCGATGAGATGGTGGCCAACCTGAAAGATGCCATCGCGCTTCACCTGGAGGGTGAAGATCTGTCTTCATTAGGTCTCTCCTCCACACCTCGTCTAGTGCTCAGTTACGAGACGGCCTTGAGTGGCGCCACGCCTTAAAACGCTCTCGGGTGCCGAGGTCATCGCCGCACTCCGTCATTTTGGCTTCGAGGTGGTGGCGATTCGCGGCACACATGCCAAGCTCAGGCGACAACGCACCGGCGGAGCGCGCCAGACGATGACGGTGCCAATCCACAAAGAACTTGCGCGCGGAACCCTGTTCGCAATCTACCGGCAGGCGCTCCGGTTCATTCCTGAGAGCGACCTCCGGCCGTGGTTTTTTACTTTGGATTGAACTCAGGGCAGGATGCGGAAGGCGGTCAGCGTTTTCTCCGCGCCGGCGGATTGTTCGATGACGTAATCGCCGGGTGCGAGCGGCGCGAGCGCCAGCTGCGCCGTGCGCCACCGCGATCCATCGGCGTCGTTGCGAATGGCCGCGGTGACCGGAATCGCCATCGGCTGGCCCGTGCGGCTCAGCAGTTGAGCGGTGCCGGCGTCTTCGGATGTCGTGGGCACGTCGACGCTGATCCGTTCGGTTCGACGGAAGCGGAGATCGGCGGTCGGCATCGGCTGGTTGCCGGTCGTGACGCTGCGGCGCAGCACCATCGCGCCGCTGGCGACCGGCGCGGCGCCCAGCGACACGCGCACCGACTCCATGGCGCCGAGCGGCGCGGCCGTGCCTTTCGCGCGCAGCTGCACCTGGTAGTCTCCCGGCGCGAGCGTCACACCTGACCCAAGCACGAAGCGCAGACTGCGCGCGCCGGCGGCAATCGTCAGTTTCTCGGTGAGAATCGTCTTTCCGGTGCTGTCGATCAGCATGGCATCTGCCTGGCCGCCGCTGCTCCAGTCGTGCTGGCCCGTCGCGGCGGGCACTTCCGCCACGCCCCAGATGGTGGCGGCGCCCGACGGCAGATATCCGGTCGCGGCGTGCACGCGCAGCGGCCGCTCTCTCGAGAAAATGCCGAGCATCGACAACGAGCCCTTCACCGCCTCGGCGCGTGCGTCCACCGGTTTTGCCGCGGCGACTGCGGTCGCCGCCGCTTTCGCCTTCGCCTCGTCGCCGCGCGTGGCCGCGAGATATCCCGTACGCGCGCGCACGCGCACGCCGGGGCGTTTCACACGCACGGTAATCTTATGGAACTGTCCATCGAGGTCGCGAGTGGAGTAGTAACCCAGCAGATAGTACGAGCTCAGATCTTCGACGATGCGCCGCATGCCGGCGGAGAGATCGCCGTTCTGCACGACGGCGAGGCCGTCGGTGGCGTCGGCCATCGTCCGCAGCGATTCGTTGCGCGCTCTCAGACGCTGCGAGTCCTCGACGAGATCGAGCGTTCGCCCGCCTTTGCCGGATGGCGAAATCGGCACGATCGGCTCGTCGAAGACGACGAGACCGCGTGGATCGATCGGATAGAACGAGGTGTTGCCCGCGTTCGCCTGGTTGAGGATGTTGTGAAACCGCTGCTCGTTGCGAAGCATGCTCAGCGAAATGCGTTCCTGCTCGCACGTGCGGTCGTCGGCGACCCCGGGAAAGTCGACGCGATCGATCGTGCCGAGGCGCCCGGTGCGCGGGTCGCTGCCGACAGCCGGCACCGGCGGCGCGGCCGTGCTGGTCGCGCGCAGCGTGGGATCTTCGCCGTAGAGCCGCCATCCCTGGCTGATCGCGATGACCGCCTTGCGCTCTTCACGCACGTACCGCAGATGGAGGACGAGCGCTTCGAGCGCGTCGAGCGTCCGCACCTCCCGCCGCCGGAAAATCATTTCGTCTGCGACAGGACCGCTTCCAAAACACAGCGCAAACTCTTCTTCTTCGGGGCTTCGGTTCTTGCGGTGATCGCGCTCGCTCCAGAAGCCTTTCAGCATCTCCTCGATCGACGTCGTGCGGCGCCTGAACGTGAGGTCGCGCGCCTGCATGCCCGCGGTCATCACCGCGACGAGATCGTCGCCGCCGATGAGCTGATTGAGGGACTGGATGAGGGGGCTCTTGATGTTGTACGCCGGTCCGAACTCGACGTGCTCGGTGTCGAGGAACAGCACGAAGAGCCGCGCGCGCACGTCCTGAACGGCCTCGCGCATCTCGGCGACCGTCGCCGGGTCGCGCCTCGTGTCCTGCGACCGCGCGCCGCGCACGAGCACATGTTCGAAGCGGTCGATCTTCTGCGGCGCGTCTTCGTCGAAGAGTTCGATCTCATCCTGGCGCAGGTCCGTCACCGGCTTGCCGTCGGCGGTCGGATACATGTCGACGCGGATGTAGTTGACTTCAGTACGGAAGGGCTCCAGTTGGGAGGGCGGCGCCGGCTCTTGAGCCGCGAGTGTAATGACGGAGGCGGCCAGGAGTAGGGGTAAGCCCCTCACCCCTCGCCCCTTACCCCTACTGGTCATGTGACCAGTCTACCGGATCGCGATCGATCCCGAGCCGGTCCTGACGCGCACCGTGTTACCGCCGCCGCGAACCGTTCCCGTCACGTGGTTCCGTCTGGCGCGCCCCTGCACGGCGACCGGTTGCGACGTCGTGATCGACCCCGAGCCGGTCTGCGCGTCGAGCGTGTAGGCGGCGTCCATCGGCAGGTCGAGCGTGACGCTGCCCGAGCCGGTCTGCACGCTGACGTCCGCACGCACGATCTGCCTGATCTCGACGCTGCCGCTGCCTGTCTCGGCGCGCACTTCGCCGCCGACCGAGTCGGCCTCGATGTGTCCGCTGCCGGTTTGTGCGTGCAGGCTGCCGCCCGTGCGCTCGATGCGGATGCTGCCCGACCCCGTCTGCGCCCGCACCTCGCCGTCGAGGCTGCCGATCGTCTGGCTTCCGGATCCGGTCTGCGCATGGAGACGCGTGTTGGGCGGCACGATCAGCTCGTAGCTGATCGCCACGTTGCGGTACATCGGATCGTTGCGGGTGTCGCCCAGGCTGATGACGTTGCCGGCCTGCGTAATCGGCGGCGCCGACTCGACGCGCGTGACGCGCTCGGCCGGATCCAGGCCGTCGCGAGAGGAGCTCGCGCTGATGCGGCCGACGATCTGGACGCGATCGGCCGCGCCCGTCCGCACCTTGATGCTGCCCGATCCTGTCCGGATGCTGAGGTCCACGGGGCCGTTCACCGTGAGGGTGCGTTCGAACCCGCCGCGCGCCTGCACCGACTGCGCGGCGATGTGCACGATGTCGCAGCCGCTAAGCGCAACGAAACAAACCGCTAAGGACGCAAGTTGGCGTATCGCCTTCATGAAACCTCCACATAGAGTGCTGGGGATAATACGCGCGGACGGGCGTCCCGGTTGCACAGCGCTTGATCAAAAACTACAGTTGTAGTAGATCTACGGACAGACATAGGAGACCCAATGGCCGTCCCCAAGCTCACGAAGCTCGAAATGCAGATCATGGAAGCGCTCTGGTCGAACGGGCCCGGATCCGTCCGCGAGATTCAGGAGTCGTTTCCCGCCAGGGCCGCCAAAGATCGTCCCGCGTACACGACGGTGCAGACGCTGGTCTACCGGCTCGAAGCCAAGAACGCGATCCGCCGCGTGAAGAAGATCGGCAACGCGCACATTTTCGAAGCCGCTGTCAGCCGCTCCGGCGCCGAGCACCGCCTCATCGACGAGCTCTTGAGCTTCTTCGGCGGAAAGTCGCAGCCCGTCATGGCCCGGCTGATCGAAACCGGCCAGCTGACCCTCGACGATGTGAAAGAGGCCGAGCAGCTTCTCAAAGAACTGGAGAAGAAAGATGGACGCCGCCGCTAATCACATCTGGCAGTCGACACTCTTCGGGTTGGCCGCGGCCGCCCTGACAATGGCGTTCCGCCGGAACAGCGCGGACGTGCGGTACTGGATCTGGTTCGCCGCCGCGATGAAGTTCCTGGTGCCGTTCGCCGCGCTCGCAGCAGTGGCCGACGCGCTCC
Source organism: uncultured Bifidobacteriaceae bacterium (assembly GCA_964356125.1). Lineage (GTDB taxonomy): Bacteria > Acidobacteriota > Vicinamibacteria > Vicinamibacterales > JAMQPK01 > JAMQPK01. The sequence continues at coordinate 64,782 of CAYHHH010000007.1, forward strand.
CGCTGCCGCAGGCGCCGCCGGTGGCGACCGGCGCGATCGACGCCGCCACCGTCATCTTCCGCGCCTCGGCGGTTCCCGCTCTGCGTGGCACCCCATCGACGGTCGTCATCGGCATCTGGCTGCTCGGTGCGCTGGTGGTGCTCGCGATGTGGGCGCGGCAATGGCAGCGCCTCGCGGCAGATGCTCGCCGGTCGCCGCCCATCGTCGATGGTGCCGTGCACGACGCGCTCCGGCGCATCGAGCGCGCACAGGGCATCAGCGCTCGCACCGCAGTTGTGGCGTCGAGCCGCTCGATCGAGCCGGGGGTGCTCGGCATTCGAAACCCCGTGTTGATATGGCCGCGGCATCTCACCGCCGGTCTCAGCGATACGCACATCGACGCGATCCTTTCCCATGAGGTGTGTCACATCGTCCGGCGCGACAACCTGCTCGCCTCAGTGCAGATGCTCGTCACAGCCCTGTTCTGGTTTCACCCGCTCGTGTGGTGGATCGGCGCGCGCCTCGTCGACGAGCGCGAGCGCGCATGCGACGAGCGCGTAGTGGCGCTGGGAGGGTCGCCGGCCACCTATGCCGAAAGCATTCTCCAGACGTGCCGGCTGTGTCTTGCATCACCAATCGTCAACGTGTCGGGTGTGACAGGAGGGAACTTGAAAACACGCATCGCTCGCATCATGAAAGATGTTCCTGCCGTTCCGCTTGGGCTGGGAAAGAAAACGGCGCTCGTGCTCGCCGCATTCCTGATGGCGTTTGCGCCGATCGCCGGCCGTGAAGCTGCGCCGGCGGGACAGGACGCCGATCGCGAAGTGCATAAGCCGGGCGGCCGGGTCGTCGCGCCCAAACTGATTCGCGACGTGAAGCCGCAGTACACGCCGCGTGCCATGGAGGAGAAAGTTCAAGGCGAAGTTCTGATGGAATGCGTCGTCAAGGCGGACGGCACCGTCGGCGACACGAAGATCGTGAAGTCGCTCCACCCGGACCTTGACAAGGCGGCTCTGGATGCTGCGGCGCAATGGTTATTCGAGCCGGGCACACGCGACGGCAAGCCGGTGAATGTGCTCGTGACGATCACGATAGCGTTCACGCTGAAATAGCGGCTCCGGTTTTAGGCGGCCGTGTGCCGCAGGCAGAAGGCTTCAATCGCGCCGGTGTCGGGATCGACAAAGCTGACGCCGGCGCGATACTTCATCATCGATTTCGCGAACTCCACGGTCGACCACGCGACGAGCGCGCTGAATCGCCGTTCGGTCTGTTCCTCGACGAGCGTCACGCGGATGCTCTGTTTGGGCTGCACGCGCGCCGGCAGCACGAGCTGCGCGCCGGTCACTGAGAGATTCACGAGCAGGCTGCGCTCGCCGTCGACCACCACTTCGACATCAGACTTCATCGGAAAGCGCTTCGCGCCGCGCGTGCCGCAGCCCTCGATGGGCTGCGATGCGGCATGGAGCGCCATGTCTTCCCTCGCCAGCAGCAGCGGCATGTTCGACTCGTCTTCGCAGAGCACGCGCACGTCGACGCCGCTCTGCTCTCTCAAGCGCGCGACGATCTGGGCGCCGCGCGCGGTGTTGACGACCGACGAGTCGAGCGCGAGCACGTTCGGCGGGTTGTCGAGAATGAGCCGGAGCGCATCGAGCGACTCCGATTCGGAGAATACTGTGATCGTCGGATCGCTCTCGAGGCGGCGGCGCAATGCCGTCGCGTGACGCCATGCGCGGCGTGGTAATTTGTTCCGTCCTGGCACGCGCGTGTCTGAACAGAGCACAAAGGCTCCGAAATGCTTACACGTAGGACATTCGGCATCCTGCCCGACGGCACCGGCATCGACGCGATCACGTTCGGTCGCGCCGGCGGCCTCGAAATGAACGTTCTGACGTACGGATGCATCATCAGCGCGCTGCACGTGCCCGGCGCCGATGGACCTGCCGCGAATGTGGTGCTTGGATTCGATCGCCTCGAGCCGTACGTGCGCGCATCCCCCTATTTCGGCGCGGTCGTCGGGCGTTACGCGAACCGCATCGCGAACGCGCGTTTTGCGATCGACGGCCGCGAGCATCGCGTCTCTCCCAACGACCCGCCGCACCATGTGCACGGCGGGTTCAAGGGATTCGACAAGCGTGTGTGGGACGCGGAAGCGTCGGGCAACGGCACCGCGGTCGTCTTCCGCCGCAGAAGCCCCGAAGGCGAGGAGGGATATCCGGGCGCGCTCGACGCGCAGGTCACCTACACCCTGGCCGAGCGCGAGCTGCGCATCGGGTATGAAGCGATCGCCGAGGCAGCCACGCACGTGAATCTCACGCAGCATTCCTATTTCAATCTGCGCGGCAGCGGCGACGTGCTCGATCACTGCCTGACGATTCATGCGAGCACATATTTACCTGTCGACGAGGCGCTGATTCCGACAGGCGAGCTCGCGCCGGTCGCCGACACGCCGTTCGATTTCCAGGAGTCCACGCCGATCGGCTCGCGCCTCCGCACCGGGCATGTGCAGTTGACGCGCTGCGGCGGATACGACCACAGCTTCACCATCAATCGTGGTGGTGACGCATCGGCGCTCGCGGCGCGCGTGCTCGAGCCATCGAGCGGGCGGACGCTGGAGCTGCGCACGACCGAGCCGGGGCTGCAGTTCTATTCGGGGCAGGTGGCCGGCTATCGCGGCTTCTGCCTCGAGCCGCAGCACTATCCTGATTCGCCGAACCGGCCGGAATTTCCCTCAACCCTGCTGCGGCCGGGCGAGCGGTACGAGTCGAAGACGGTGTACGCGTTCGAGTGGTAGTTGGTGGTTGGTAGCCGGTGGCTGGTATGGGCTCGACCCGGCTAATCGACAACGTCCTCGTCTAGCACCGCGCGCACCGCGCGCAGCAGCGCTTTCGGCGTGTACGGCTTCGGCACGAACGCGAGGCCGGGCTCGATGACGCCGTGCTCGACAATCGCATCCTCGGCATAGCCCGACGTGTAGAGCACTTTCAGATCCGTTCGGAGATCGGCCACGACCCGGGCCAGCTCGCGTCCACTCATGTCGGGCATCACGACATCGGTGAGCAGCAGATCGAAGCGCGCGCCTGCGTCGCGGACAATCGCGAGCGCCGCATGCGGATGGGCCGCCTCGATGACGTGGTAGCCGCCATGCCGCAGGATGGCCGCGGCGACGCGGCGCACATCGTCCTGATCTTCGACGAGCAGGATGGTCTCGTGTCCCGCATCGCGCGTCAGCTTCGAGCCCGGCACCTCGGCGTGCTCGGTCAGCGGTGCATCGACCACGGGCAGGTACATCGTGAACGTGGCGCCCTGCCCGGGCGCGCTCTCAACCCCGATGAAACCGCCCGACTGCTTCACGACGCCATACACCGTGGCCAGCCCGAGGCCTGTCCCTTTGGTCTTTTCCTTGGTGGTGAAGAACGGTTCGAAGATGTGCGCCTGGATCGACTCGTCCATGCCGATGCCGGTGTCGGACACTTTCATCATCACGTGCGGGCCCGTGCGCGCGTCCATGTGCGCCGACGCGAATGCCGCATCGAGATCGACGTTGCCTGTCTCCACCGTGAGCCGCCCGCCGCCGGCCATCGCATCGCGCGCGTTGACCGCCAGGTTCACGATTACCTGTTCGATTTGCGCGGGGTCGGCGCTGACGTTCGCCACATCGGGGTCGAGGCGCGTGGACAGCTCGATGTGCTCGCCGATGAGGCGCCGCAGCAGCGTCTCGGTGCGCGTGATGACGTCGTTGATGCAGATGACTTCCGGTTGCAGCATCTGCCGGCGGCTGAACGCCAGGAGCTGCCGCGTCAGCGACGAGGCGCTCAACCCGGCCCTTCTGATCTGATCGATGTCCGCGGCAAGATCGCTGTCGGCGGGAAGCTGATCGAGCGCGAGCTCCGCGAAGCCGAGAATCGCCGTCAGAAGATTGTTGAAGTCGTGCGCGATGCCGCCCGCCAGCCGTCCCACGGCATCCATCTTCTGCGCCTGGCGGAACTGCGCTTCGAGCTGGACGCGCTCGGTAATGTCGAGCCCCATGCCGATCGTGCCGTGTATCCCCCCGTCGTCGTCCTTGATCGGCACGTACCACGTTTCGATCGTCAACCCGCCGTAGGGCATAGTAAAGTGCTCCATCCCGCCGGCAAGCGCGCTGCGCATGTGCCCGACGATCTCCTCGTTGCCCCTGAATATCTCGAGCGCGGAGATTCCGACGAGCTGTCCCGGCTTGAAGCCGAGCTTCTCGAGCAGCGTGCCTTCCGACAGCGTGACGATGCCGTCGCGATCGAGCGTCCACAGCGCGATGGGCATGTGCGACACGACCGCCTGCAGCCGTTCGAGCGTCAGGTGCAGCTTTTCCTCGGCGGCGACGCGCGCCGTCACGTCGCGGCCGACACCGATCGCGCCGATGATGTTGCCGCCCGCATCGCGCATCGGCGACAACGACAGCGAGATATGCACGAGCGATCCATCCTTCCGGCGCCGAACGGTCTGGACGCGATCGAAGTGCTCGCCGGCGCGAATGCGGGTACGCAGATCGCCGAACTCGACCGGCCGGTCCTCTGGCATCAGGCGGCCGACCGGTCGTCCAATCATTTCTTCCGCCGCGTACCCGTACAGCCGCGTGGCTCCCAGGTTCCACGTGGTGACGTTGCCGTCGAGCCCCCAGCTGATGATCGAGTCGCCGGACGAATACACGATCGATGACAGGTGCGCGCAATAGTCTTCCGCCGCCGTCAGGTCCGTCGTGTCGTCGATCGCCAGAACGAGGCCCGGAGCCTGCGGGCCTTCGGTGAAGCGGCTGGCGTGCACGACGAGCCGGCGCACGCCGTTGCCGAGATCCGCTTCGATGATGGATCGGCAGACGCCTGCGTCCGGCTGCAGCGCGGTATCGAGCAGCCGCCGGAGCCCGGGAATGTTCCAGCGTCCGCCGGCGAGGTCGAAGACACTCGTGCCGACGGCCTCGGCGCCGCGGATATGAAACTGCCGGGCGAATGCGTCGCTCACGCGGACGAGCATGAGCCCTTCGTCCACGACAAGCAGCGTCCCATGCGCAGTCGCGAAGAGGCAATCGTCGTATGTCGTAATGGAGGCACAATTCTATACTGTACCGATGGTCAGGACCGCGACAATCGAGGAAGCCGGCGTGCTCGCCAGGCTCATCAACGAGGCGTTCATCGTCGAGGCCTTCTTCAAGATCGGCGATCGCACGAGCGCAGACGAGATTGCCGCGCTCATGCACGCCGGAGGCGAGTTCCTGGTGCTCGAGGAGTTGGCGGGGTGTGTGTACCTGAAGTGCACCGGCCACCGGGCGTATTTCGGGATGCTGTCGATCGATCCGGCCCGCCAGCGGCAGGGTCTGGGCAGGCGGCTGATCGACGCGGTCGAGGCGCGGGCCCGCGACCGCGGATGCCGGGCCATGGACATCCACATCGTCGACGTGCGGGAAGAGCTGCCGCCCTATTACCGCCGCCTCGGGTATGCCGAAAACGGCACGCTGCCCTTCTCGGAACCCGAGCGGGCGAGCCGTCCCTGTTCCTTCATCGTCATGTCCAAGGCACTCTGATGCACTCCGCACGCGTCGGCCACACTGTATAGTGGCGCCTGAATGGCCGCACTTCATTCCGATGCATTGGTGATCTTCGGGGTCACCGGCGACCTTGCCTACAAAAAAATCTTTCCCGCGTTGCAGGCGCTCGCGGCCCGCGGCGAGCTGAACGTCACCATCGTCGGCGTCGGGCGGCTGCCGATGGAGCGCGACCAATTGCTCGAGCGGGTGCGCAAGAGCGTATCGGCGAGAGGCCCCGTCGACGAGGCGGCGTTCTCGCGGCTGACGTCGCGGCTGCAGTACGTCTCGGGCGACTATACGCAGCTCGATCTCTTCACGCGGATCCGGCAGGCGCTCGGCAACGCGACACGCCCGCTGTTCTATCTCGCGATTCCGCCAAGCGCCTTTCCGACGACGGTCGAGTACTTGTCGCAAGCCGGGTGCACCGAGGGGGCGCGGGTCGTCGTCGAAAAGCCGTTCGGGCGCGATCTCGAGTCGGCGCGCGTGCTCAACGCGACGCTGCACAAGGCGTTTCCCGAAGAGGCGATCTTCCGCATCGATCATTACCTCGGGAAGGAAGCGGTGCAGAACATCCTCTACTTCCGGTTCGCCAACGCGTTTCTCGAGCCCATCTGGAACCGGCGGTACGTCGAGAGCGTGCACATCACGATGGCCGAGTCGTTCGGCGTGGAAGGTCGCGGCGCCTTCTACGAGGAGACGGGGGTCATCCGCGACGTCGTGCAAAACCACCTGCTGCAAATCGTGGGGTACCTCGCGATGGAGCCGCCGTCTTCGGCGTGGCGCGAAGCGCTGCGCGACGAGCAGGCGAAAGTGCTGCGCACGGTTCGCCCGCTGGCGCCGGCGGAAACCGTGCTCGGCCAGTTTCGCGGTTACCGCGAGCAGAAGGGCGTCAGCAAGACGTCGAACGTCCCGACCTACGCCGCGCTCCATCTGTACGTCGACTCGTGGCGCTGGCATGGCGTGCCGTTTCATGTGACCGCCGGCAAGTGCCTCAACGCGACGCGCACCGAAGTGCTCGTCAAGCTGAAGCCGGCACCCGGGGTGGTTTTTGCGGAGCGCGCGCTGCCGGAGGCGAACCATGTGCGCTTCACCTTGTCGCCGCAGGTGCGCATTGCGATTGGCGCGAGCGCGAAGCGGCCGGGGGAAGGGATGTTCGGCGAGCCTGTCGAGCTGTCCGTCATGGAAAGCGCGTCCGCCGGGCGCCTCGACGCCTACGAACGGCTGATCGGCGATGCGATGGAAGGCGACCCCACGCTCTTCGCGCGTCAGGATGCGGTCGAAGCGGCGTGGGCGATCGTGAACCCGGTGCTCGAGGCTGCGACGCCGCTCTTCGTGTACGACTGCGGCAGCGCCGGGCCCGCCGAAGGCGAGAGCCTCGTCGGCGGTGGATGGGCGTGCCGATGACGCCGCGGGTCGTCATCGGCGATCTCCCTCAGCTTCAGCAGACGCTCGCGAAAGAGTTCGAGGCGCACGCCGCGGAGGTGACTGCCCGGCGCGAAAAATTCATCGTCGCGCTGTCAGGTGGATCGGTGGCGGCCGCATTCTTTCCAACGCTGGCCGCGCTCGCCATCGACTGGACGCGCATTGAAATTTTCTGGATCGACGAGCGCGCGGTGCCGCCGGACCATCCCGACTCGAACTTTGCGCTGGCATCGACGCTTCTGCTCGTGCCGGCGCGCGTACCTGCGGCGCGCATCCATCGCATGTACGGCGAGCTGCCCGATCTCGAGCAGGCCGCGCGGCGGGCGACCGACGACCTGAAGCTGATTGCCGGCGACCCGCCGTTCATCGACTTCGTGCTCGCCGGCGTCGGCGAGGACGGCCACGTCGCGTCGATATTTACGGGCCTGTCCGCCGAAGCGCGCAGCGCGAAGGCGGACGAGACCCGCCCCGTCATCGCCGTCTACGACGCGCCGAAGCCGCCGCCGCGGCGC
>CAYHHH010000007.1:72348-75827 GCA_964356125.1 uncultured Bifidobacteriaceae bacterium
CGAGACCCGCCCCGTCATCGCCGTCTACGACGCGCCGAAGCCGCCGCCGCGGCGCCTCACGCTGACGCTGCCCGTCCTCGCGCGCGCCGGTCTCGTTGTGGTCGCCGCGCTCGGCGCGTCGAAGGCCGCGGCGATGCGCGCGGCGCTTCACGGCAGCGGCGTGAACACGCCGGTCGCCGAGCTGCTGCGTTCCGCGTCTTCGTCTCTCGTGCTGCTCGATCGCGATGCGGGATTATCATAAGGAAAATTTTTCAAGGAGACCGTTATGCGTCCTGTATTCCTGACCTTCACGTTAAGCCTCGCACTGGCGTCCTGCGGTGGAGCGCCTGAGCCCACGCAGCCCGCCGAACCAGCACCGCCGCCTGCCGCGGCCACGCCCGCGCAGCCGCCCGCGGTGACAGCCGGCTGGGTCGTGCAGGACATGCGCACGCCCGAAAGCGCGTATTTCGACGAGGGCTCCGGTTATCTGTTCGTCTCGCAAATCGACGGCGCGCCGAACGAGAAGGACGGCAAGGGGCGCATCTCGAAGCTCGGGCTCGACGGCACCGTGGTCACCGCCGACTGGTTCACCGCCTTGAACGCGCCGAAGGGATTGCGCAGCTTCGGCGGCACGCTCTGGGTCGCCGACCTCGACGAAGTGATTGGCATCGACGTCGCGTCCGGCAAGGAGAACGCGCGCGTCAAGATCGACGGCGCGACGTTCCTCAACGACGTCGCGGCCGGCGCGGACGGCACCGTGTACGTGTCCGACATGCTGGCCAGCAGAATCTACGCGGTGAAGGACGGGAAGGCGACGGTCTTCGCCGAAGGGGAGCAGTTGGAATATCCGAACGGCTTGTTCGTCGAAGGGGAGCGGCTGGTCGTCGGCGGCTGGGGCAGCAAGCCCGCGGCGGACTTCACCACGAAGGTGCCTGGCAACCTCTACTCGCTCGATCTGAAAACGAAGAAGAAGACGCTCATCTCCAGGCAGCCGGTGGGCAACATCGACGGAGTCGAGCAGGAAGCGCGCGGCGGCTATCTCGTCACCGACTACCTGGCCGGCAAATTAATCCAGGTCTCGCCGTCCGGCGAATCGCGCGTGGTGCGCACCTTCAAGCCCGGCCTTGCGGACTTCACGTTCCTGTACGCGCAGGGAGACATCCTGATTGCGCCGCACATGAACGAAAACACGGTCGGGGCGTACGATATTTCGGCCGAGATGAAATAAGGGGTAAAGGGCAAGGGGTGAGGGGCAACGTGTGTTTACCCCTTACCCCTTACCCCTTACCCCTCACCCCTTACCCCCCACCCCTTCTATTTGCCCGTGTAACTTATCCGGTAGATCACTCCCGCCTGGTCGTCCGACACCAGCATCGAGCCGTCCGGCATTACCTCGAGGTCGGCGGGGCGCCCCCAGCGATTGCGCCCTTCGAGCCATCCGGTCGCGAACGCTTCGTACGCCACGACCTTGTTGCCTTGCAGCCGCGCCACGGCGATGCGGTTGCCGTTGAACGGAAGCGGGGCGCCGCGGTTCCACGAGCCGTGCTCGGCGATGAAGATCTGATTGCGGTACTGCTGCGGGAACTGCGAGCCGGTGTAGAACCGCATGCCGATCGCGCCGGCGTGCGGCTCGAGCCGCTGAGCCGGCGGCACGAACTCGGCGCACTGGCGCTTCGCGCCGAACTCGGGATCGACGATGGTCCCTTCGTGACAATACGGATAGCCGAAATGCATGCCGGGTTTCGGCGCGTGGTTCAGCTCGTCGCCCGGCGTGTTGTCGCCGAGGTTGTCGCGGCCGTTGTCCGTAAACCACAGCTCACGAGTGGTGGGGTGCCAGTCGAACCCCACCGTGTTGCGCACGCCGCGCGCGAACACTTCCATGCCCGAGCCGTCGGGCTTCATGCGCATGATGGTGCCGTACGGTTCGCCGCGGTCGCACATGTTGCACGGCGCACCGACGGGAACGTACAACAAACCGTCCGGACCGAAGCGGATGAACTTCCATCCGTGATGCCGGTCGCTCGGCAGCTTGTCGGTGACCACCGCGGGCGCGCCCGCGTTTTCGAGCTTCGACTCGATCTTGTCGAAGCGGATGACGCGGTTGATCTCGGCGACATACAACGCTTCGTCTCGAAATGCGACGCCGTTGGGCATGTTCCGGAGCCCGCTGATAATCGTGATGACGCGATCCGCCTTGCCGTCCTTGTTGTCGTCGCGCAGCGCGTACACGCTGCCCGCGTTCCAGGTGCCCGCGAACACGGTGCCGCCCGGGCTTTGCGCCAGCGACCGCACGTTGTTCACCCCCTCGGCCCACACGGAAATCTGGAATCCCGGCGGCAGCGTGATCTTCGAGAGCTGCACCTTCGACTGCGCGGCCGCCGTCACGCCGGCCGCCACCACCACAGCCGCGATCGTCATCCTTTTCAGCACAGAGCCTCCTGACACGAAAATATAATACGCCGTATGCGCATACTTCAGCGTCATCGGCCCGGCGGCGAATTTTCCGGGCGGCACCTATCACTGGCACGGCGCCGCGCCAAACGAGCGCTTCACGGTGTACTAACGCTATTTGTCTTCAGGCGGATCGTCGGGGCGCCATGTCAGGAAGAACGGGAAGGGCGGCGGCGCCCACGGGTGTTTGATCGCGCGCGGGGCGATCGGCAGCTCGGCGAGCGCGCGCGCAATCTGCGCGCGAATCTTCGCCGCCTCGAACGGTGTGGCGGGCCGCGTCTTCGGCGCCGGCCACTCGTCGGCGGCAATCGCCCATAAAAACTGCGGCTCGTTCAGCTTGAACGCCTTGCGCAGCAGCGCTTCCCCCTTCGCGCCGAGCTTCTCGAGCGCGCGATTCGCGCGGCCGTTCACGACGACGGCGCGCGCCTCGATGCGCGTCACGCCGATGGCGAACCCGAACTCGGCCACCAGCGTCGCCGCTTCTTCGAACAGCCCGGTCGACCAGAACGACGGCGCCATCGCGAAGCCCCACTCGGCGAGATGGAACTCGGCGTCCAGCGCGCGCAGTTGAAAGAGCCCGATCGGCTGCTGCAGCCCGTTGGGCACCACCACGAAGCACACGCCCTTCGCCGCTTCGCGCTGGCGCTGCGCCCACTCGATGAACCCTTCGAACTGGCTGAGGGAAGCCGGCGGCGGGTAGAGGTACTGATTGACGCGAGGGTCGCCGAACAGCTCGAGCAACGCTGCCGCATCGGCTGCCTCGACTTCGCGAATGCGAATCGAAGGCCCTGACAAAACCGGGACTTGTGCCCACCAATCGGGGGCGTCGAGTTCAATCATCTGGGGGACGTGCAGGAACGGAAAAGCAATCCATGTTCCACGTGACAAATATACAATTTGTTGGGGAATCCGGCACCGGGCCGCGGCGTGCGTGCGCTATCTCGGTACACGGATGACCTAATCTGGTAAACGTGCGGTGTCGTCGTCGTGGCAAAAAAAGGTGGGCCGCGACTCGATTTTGTAAGCGCGGCGGCCATGACAGATGTGAA
>CAYHHH010000008.1:0-72638 GCA_964356125.1 uncultured Bifidobacteriaceae bacterium
CGGCGTGCTGGACCTCGAGCGCGCGGACGTGCAGTGGTACCTGTCCACGGAGAGTTCGGACCTGCCGTTCGCGCCGGAGCCGGGCGTGAAGACGACCTTCCGCTCCATCACGGTCGACGATCGCGAGGTCGAGTTCAGCGAGGGCTTCACCGACCTCCACACGCGCGTCTACGAAGAAGTGCTGGCCGGACGCGGCTTCGGGATTGCCGAGGCCCGTCCGTCAGTGGAGTTGACGGCGCAGATCCGCTCCGCGCCGGTCGTGGCGCCTACGGCCGATGCGCACCCGAAGGTCACCCGGAGGGGCGGGACTTAAGTCCCGCCCGGAATAGTAGGGCGGGGCTTTAGCCCTGCCATAAACATATGACCCCCTACTTCGTCCACGAATCCTCCTACGTCGATGAAGGCTGCGAGATCGGCGCCGGCACGAAAATCTGGCACTTCTCGCACGTGATGGCAGGGTCCCGCCTCGGCGAGCGCTGCAACATCGGCCAGAACGTCGTCATTTCGCCGCAGGTGGTGATCGGCAACAACGTCAAGATCCAGAACAACGTGTCGATCTACACCGGTGTGATCCTCGAAGACGACGTGTTCTGCGGGCCGTCGATGGTGTTCACCAACGTGGTGAATCCCCGCAGCCATGTGTCGCGGAAGGACGAGTACCGGCAGACGCTGGTCAAGCGCGGCGCCAGCCTCGGCGCCAATTGCACCATCGTCTGCGGGCACACGGTCGGGGCCTATGCGTTCGTGGGCGCCGGCGCGGTCATCACCAGGGACATCCCCGATTACGCGCTGGTGGTCGGCAATCCCGGGCGCGTGGTGGGATGGGTCTGCGAGTGTGGCGTCAAGCTCGCCGCCGGCGCAACGGTTCCTTCGAAGGCGACGTGCAGCGCCTGCGATCGCCGTTACGTCGCGGCCGGTAGCGGCCTCGCGCGGGAGAACACCTGACGCAGTTTGGCATGTGGCGACCAACCTTCACGTGGCGACCGACCTTTAGGTGGCGACCAACCTTCACGTGGCGACCAACCTTCATGTGGCGACAAACCTTCACGTGGCGACCAACCTTCACGTGGCGACAGACCTTCACGTGGCGACAAACCTTTAGGTTTGTCGATCTCCAATGGCCCCTGCTGCTCTTCGTGGTGGTCAACCTCGGAATGGTCGCCTGGTCAGGTGTGCGCCTGGGTGGCGACAGCGGCATTTACCTCGACGGTGCGCACGCGCTCCTCACCGGCCAGCCGCTCACCGTTCGTCAGCCGTCCTACGCGGGCTACATCGCCTTTGTCGCATTCTCCCAGGCCACTGGTACAGGCCTCATCGGTCTCATCCTTGGTCAAGTGGCAGCGGCCACGGCGGCGGCCTACGCGGTGTACCTGATTGCCCGTCAGCTCGGTGGACCACTGGCGGCCACCGTTTCGGTGGTGATGGCTGCCATCGACTTCGACACCAATCGCTGGCACGCGTTCGTCTTGTCTGATTCGCTTTATGCGTCGGTCCTGGTCGTGGCCACCTGGTTTGTGTTCGCGGCCGCACGCAAGCCCCAAGCCTCGAGCCCCACGCTGTCGGCCCCAAGTCCCAAGCCCCAGGCCCCAAGCCTGAAGGCATGCGCCGCCGCGACCCTCGTATTGGTGGCGGCCGGCCTCATCCGCCCCGAAGGGTGGTTTGTGATTCCGGCGGCCGCGGGGTGGTGGGTGTGGCGCGCGGCGTCGACCACGGCTGGTCGGTGGATTGGTCTTGCCGCTGTCGCCGCCGGTTGCGTGCTGCTGGTCGTTGTGGCGGCGCCGCGGCTGAGCGGCAATGCCGAGGCGGTGGGTCCTGGCGAGATGCTGGCGCGTGGCCAGACCATTTGGGAGTACGACGGCTGGCGGCGGTCGATGCCGGCGGCATCACCGGAGGCCGGCGACTACGGCAGCGCCGGTCGCGCCATCCGCTACGCGCTGCAGCATCCCGTGCACACGGTGGCGTTGATGGCGGCGCGCGCGGGCGTCCACTTCGCGCATGTCCGGCCCTACTTCTCGCCGTCGCACAATGCCCTGATCGTCATGTGGTTGCTGCCACTGTATGCGCTGGCGATCCACGGCTGGTGGCGCGTCCGTGCCCACAACCTCGCGCACTGGATCCTGATCGTGATTGCCACCCAGACGCTGGTCGTCGCACTGACGCACGCCGATTGGGACGGGCGCTACCTTGGCCATGTCATGCCGCTCATTTATCCATGTGCCGCGTGTGGGCTGGCGGCCCTGTTGCATCGGGCCGTGCCGACGGTTCACGACAAGTTGGCGGCCCTGTGAGCAGCCAGCGTCCGCGCGTGCTGGCGGTGTTGCCGGCGCTCTTTCCGTCAACCGTGATCGGCGTCGCCAAGCCGCTTCTGCGCTTGCACCAGGACCAGCGCATTGATCTCGACCTCACACTACAGTTCCTGGCCACGCGCAAGGCTGTCGCGCGCGCCGACGTCGTGGTGATGTGCCATACCATCGATCCGCAGCATGCGCAGATCCTCGACTGGATTCGCGAAATGGGCCGGCCATTGGTCTACGAGATCGACGACAACCTGCTCAACATTCCCGCCGAGATTCCAGGCCTGGACTACCTGCGGGAACCGGCTCGTCGTGCGGCATTGATTGCCTGCCTGCGGCAAGCCGACGTTGTGCGGGCGTACTCGCCGGCTTTACGGCAGGTGCTCTCCGATTACAACCCGAACGTGGAGCTGGTCAGCGGCCCGCTCGATTGGAGCCTGATGCCCTTCGATTTGCCGGCGCGCGATCCGGCGAAGGTTCGCCTCGTGTATGCCACCGGCCGGATGGAGGACCAGATCGGGCGGATGCTGATCGAGCCGCTCCGGCAGGTGCTCGATGCCCATCCCGAAGCCGAGCTGACCGTGTGGGGGCCTCGCCACGAGGCGCTCGCGCAGCATCCCCAGGTGCGATCGCTGCCGCTGATTCGCGACTACGACACCTTCTTCGCGCGGTTTGCCGCCGAGCAATTCGCCATCGGCCTGGCGCCGCTCCCAGACGATGAGTTCCACCGCTGCAAGAGCAACAACAAGTTCCGCGAGTACGCGGCGTGCGGCGTGGCCGGCGTCTATTCCGACATGCCGGTCTACAACACGTTTGTGACGCATGGGCAAACCGGTCTGCTCGTTGCCAACACCGGCGCCGCCTGGGTGGAGGCGATCGGCAGGCTGGTGAGCGATGCGTCGCTGCGGGCCGCGATCGGCCGCAACGCCAGGGCCTACGCGGCCGCGCATTTCAACGAGCGCATCACAGACGAGGAATGGATGGCCCGTATCGGGCCGCTCGCGGCGGCCCGTCCCGCGATTGCGGGGGCGGATCGCCCGGCTGCGGCGACGCGGCCGCTGGCCACTGCGTTCGGCGTGGCGAAATACGCGGCCCGGCTCAGCACCAAATTGGGGCCGGTGTTCCGCACCCACGGTGCGGCGTCGGTGTTGCGGCGGGTGGGGACGCACTTGGCGGGGTTCGGCCAGGTGATGGCATGGGAAATTAGCCGGTGGCGCCTGCAGCAGCGCGTCACCCGGCACCGAGGTCGCTCGTGAAGGCGGAAACCGCGCGCACCATCCGCGACGTCGTCAAGGCGCTCGGACTCTGGCACATCTGGGTGCGGCTGGGCCTGCAGGACGTGCGGTTGAAGTTCCGGCGATCGGCGGTTGGTGTCGGTTGGATCTTCGTGAATCTCGCCGTCCTGGTCTCGTCGATCGGGTTCATCTACGCCAACCTGCTGGGTCAGGACACGCGTGAGTTCATTCCGTACCTCACGATCGGCATGATCCTGTGGGCCTACCTGACCAGTTCGATCGTCGAGGGCGGGAACGCGTTCGTGCATTCCGAGGGCTACATCCGGCAGATCAGCCTGCCGATCTACGTCTATGTGCTGCGCTACTTCGTCAGCATCAGCGCCACGGCCCTGATCTCCATCGTCGCCTATGTCGCGGTGGCGCTGCTCTACAGCGTTCCGCTCGGCGCCGGGACGTTCTACGCGGTGCCGGGGATGCTGATGGTGATGACCGCGTCGCTGCTGTTCATCACGATCTTCGCGCATCTGAACGCCCGCTACCGCGACATTGCCCACCTGGCGTCGGTGGGGATGCAGGTGCTGTTCTACGTGACACCGGTGATCTTCCCGGCCCGGTTGCTGCGCCAGCGCACGGACCTTGCCTACGTCGTCGACCTCAACCCCATGTACCACCTGATCGAGGTGGTCCGGTGGCCGCTCCTGGCCAACGGGCCAGCCGAGCTCCAAAGCTACGTCGCCACCGCGCTGGTACTGGTGCTGCTGACCGCGGCCGCCGCCATCGTCATTGCCTTGAACCAGCGTCGCATCGTTTACGCCCTGTAGGGCGCTTCACTTGGCACAAATCACTCTCGAGCACGTTGACCTCGAGTTCCACGTCGGCGCCGAGCGCCACACGACGCTGCAATCCGCGGTGAAGCGCGGCCTGCGGCGTCACCACGTCGAGTCGCGCATTGTCAAGGCGCTGCAAGACGTCACGCTGTCGATCCGGTCGGGCGAGCGAGTTGGGTTGATTGGCCACAATGGCGCCGGCAAGAGCACACTGTTGAAGGTGATGGCCGGCATTTACCCCCCCCAGCGCGGTAAAGTGGCGATCGACGGGCACGTCTGTCCGTTGTTCGAGTTCATTACCGGCTTCGAGATGGAAGCGACCGGCTGGGAGAACATCCGCACCAGGGCGCTGCTGCTCGGGATGGCGCCGAAGGAGATCGAGCGCAAGATCGAGAGCATCGGCGCCTTCTCCAACCTGGGCGAGTTTCTCGACATCCCGCTGCGGCACTACTCGTCGGGCATGTGCGTGCGGCTGGCATTCGCGACCTCGACCGCGGTCGACCCGCAGATCCTGCTGCTCGACGAGGTGATGGCAGCCGGCGATGCCGCCTTCCAGGAAACCGCGCGGCTGCGGATGAACGAATTGATGGAGCGGGCCAGCATCGTCGTGTTCGCCACCCACAGCCTGGACATGTTGCCGCGCTTTTGCGAGCGGACGCTGCTGGTGCGCAAGGGCCGCATTGTTGCCGACGGCCCGACTGCCGAAGTGGTCGATCTCTACAACCATGGAACCGTGACCGCGCCGGGCGCCGAGGCCACTACCGAATCATGAAACCCATTCAACTGTTCGTGCCCACCTTCCGGGTGGACGAGTGCCTGGCCGAAGTCCGCGAGTGTCTCGAGCGGGGCTGGACCGGTCTTGGCTACAAGACCAACGAGTTCGAGACCGCGTGGAAGGCCTATACGGCGCTGCCGCATGCGCACTTTCTCAACTCGGCCACCTCGGGCCTGCACCTCGCGGTGCGGCTGCTCAAGGAGCGGTACCGGTGGCAGGAAGGCGACGAGGTCATCAGCACGCCGCTGACCTTTGTCTCCAGCAACCACGCCATCCTCTACGAGCGCCTGAAGCCGGTGTTCGCGGACGTGGACGAGTACCTCTGTCTCGATCCGGAATCCATCGCCGCACGGATCACGCCGCGGACGCGCGCGGTGATCTTCGTCGGCCTGGGCGGCAACAGCGGACGGCTCGCCGAGGTGGTGGCGCTCTGCCGCGATCGCGGTCTCAAGCTGATCCTCGACGCCGCCCACATGTCGGGCACCCGGCTCGGCGGCCGCCACGTCGGCGGTGAGGGCGACGTCACCGTGTTCAGCTTCCACGCCGTCAAGAACCTGCCGACGGCGGATGGCGGGATGATCTGCTTCCCGGATGCCGACTCCGATGCCGCCGTCCGGCATTGGACCTGGCTGGGCATCGACAAGGACACCTTCGCGCGCACCAACAGCGACAGCACCTACAAGTGGTACTACGACGTCGAGCACGTCGGCTTCAAGTATCACGGCAACTCGATCATGGCTGGCATCGGCATGGTCTCGCTGAAGTATCTCGAGGCCGACAACACCTATCGCCGCCAGTTGGCGGCGTGGTACGACGAAGGGCTTGAGGGAGCGGACGGCATCGAACGCGTGGCGGTGGCGCCTGGCTGCGAATCGGCCCGCCATCTCTACCAGGTCTTGGTCGATCGCCGGGATGACGTGATGGTGGCGCTCAATGCCGCCCAGATCTATCCGGGCGTGCACTATCGCGACAACACGATGTATGCGATGTATGCCGACCAGCCGCCGTGCCCGAGGGCCCACCGAGCGAGCGAGCGCGTGATCTCCCTGCCGATGCACCTCCAGCTGGAGCGAACGGACGTCCAGCGCGTGTGCGAAACCCTGAGAGAGATCACCGGTGGCGTCCGGCTTTAGCCGGACATTCCCAATGCCCAAACGCCACATTGCTCCGCTTGTCAGCGGCCGCGTCCGGCTCCGGCTCCTCGAGGAAGCCGATCTGCCGATGACGCTCGCGTGGCGCAACCAGGATCACATCCGCAAGTGGTTTCTCCACGCCGAGCAAGTCTCCGCGGCGCAGCACCGGGCGTGGTTCAGCCGCTACCTGGCGAGCGATGATGATTTGGTGTTCATAATCGAAGACATCCAACGCGACGATTGCCCGGTCGGACAGGTGGCGATTTACCACATCGACTTGGCGACGAAATCCGCAGAGTTTGGCCGTCTCATGATTGGTGACCAAGCGGCAGGCGGGCGCGGTCTGGCCGGCAGCGCCACAAGGCTCTTGGTCGAGACGGCAATGACGGAGTGGGGACTCGAAACCGTGACACTGGATGTGAAGACTGACAATGCCGCCGCACTCGCGATCTATCGCGCCTGCGGTTTCCGTCCAGAAAGCCAGGACGGAAGTGTGGTGCGCATGACGAGACTTCACCGCAAGGGGCTGCCATGAAGAACCGTTACGTGCTGCTTGGCGATGTGCTGCTGATTCCACTGGCAGCGTTCGCTGCATTCGCCGGCCGTTTCGATTTGGGTTTCGTTGGCCAGCGTCCTGAATTCGGTCGCTACGTCGCCGCGGCCTTGGTGATCAAGCCCATGGTGTTTCTCTGCTTTGGGTTGTACCAGCGCTACTGGCGCTACGCGAGCATCCAGGATCTCGCGGTGGTGGTCTGGGCGGCCACCGTGTCGATCTTGGCGATGGCTGCCTATGTGGCCCTCTCGTTCGGCGAGCTCGCGGGGGGCTTCTCGCGAATCGTGCTTTTCAACGACTGGCTGATGACCCTGGCGACCGCTGGCGGTCTGCGGGTCGCCGTGCGATTGCTGACGGAGACTGCGTCACGGGATCGTGGAGCCGCGGCCGGCAAGACCCGGCGCGTGCTGGTAGTCGGCGCCGGTGCCGCCGGGACGATGGTGGTGCGCGAGATGCGGCGAAATCCGCAACTTGGAATGCAACCCGCCGGTTTCTTGGATGACGACATCGACAAGGTCGGCAAGTATCTCGCCGGTGTTCGAGTCTTGGGTTCCACCGCAGACCTCGCAGACGCCGTCCGTGCCAGCCGCATCGACCATGTGTTGATCGCCATGCCGACCGCCCGCGGCGCGGCGGTGCGCAATGTCGTCAACAGCTGCCGCGTCGCTGGCGTGCCTTCACAGATTATCCCCGGCGTCTTCGAACTCATCGGCGGCCGGGCCAGCGTCAGCCGCATGCGCACTGTTGAGATCGCCGACTTGTTGCGACGCGCCCCGGTCATGCGCGAGACCGATACCGGCATCGTGACCGGCCGGGTCGTGCTGATTACTGGTGCCGGCGGTTCGATAGGTTACGAGTTGGCGCGCCAGGTTGCCAACGCGTCTCCCGCACGGCTGGTCCTGTTAGGCCATGGCGAGAACAGTTTGTTCGAGGCGGAGGCTCGATTGCGCCTGGCCTTTCCGAGCGTCCCGCTCGCTACGGTGATTGCGGATACCCGCGACAACCAGCGGCTGGCCCTCATCTTCGACCAGGTGAGGCCGCAGGTCGTGTTTCATGCGGCGGCGCACAAGCATGTCCCTCTGATGGAAGAGAATCCTGAAGAGGCCGTGACCAACAATGTCACTGGTACTCGCAACGTGGTGAACCAGGCCGTTCGTGTTGGCACCGATCGCCTGGTGTTGATTTCGACCGACAAGGCGGTCTCGCCGACCAGCATTATGGGCGCGACCAAGCGCGTGGCCGAAGCCATCGTTCGCCGCGCCGCTCAAGAAACCGGCCGCGCGTTCGTGGTAGTTCGGTTCGGCAACGTCCTTGGCAGCCGCGGGTCGGTGGTGAATACCTTCAAGGAGCAAATCGAGCGCGGCGGTCCGGTGACCGTGACACACCCGGAAATGACGCGCTTCTTCATGACCATTCCCGAGGCGGTTCACCTCGTGCTGCAGGCCACGGAAGCCGGCAAAGGTGGAGAGCTGTTCGTCCTCGACATGGGCGAGCCGGTCAAGATCGTTGATCTGGTTCGAGACCTGATCGTTTTATCCGGACTGGAAGAGGACGAGATCACGGTGGTCTATCGGGGCATGCGACCAGGCGAGAAGTTGCATGAGCGGCTGTACGACGCGGGATACGAAACACGGCCCACGCCGCATCCTGATGTTCTGGAAGTTATCGGCGCCGATCCCTGTGTCTCCGCCGCTTTGCCCGACTTGGTCCAGAAACTCGAGCAAGCCGCTCGCCATGGGGATCGGAAAGCCATTACCTGCCAGTTGACCGATCTGGTGCCAGGTTTTGTGCACACTCCGAGTCCTGAGCCGGAGCCGCGTTCAGCCGTTCCAATCAAAGAAGCCCAATATTGACAATTGGTTACGGAGCGCGTTTAATGAGTGTTCACGACATGAACACTGGGTGGTGTCGCCCAGCTCCGCCTTGGCTGTAGCCGAGAGGCACGAAGTGTTTCCACCCACAGAACCCGCCGGCCACGAAGCACGTCTCGATGAGCTCCTGCTCCGAATCGAGGATCAGGGCCGCGTCAGCCAACGATCGCTGGCGCAGGAACTGGGGATTGCACTTGGCCTGACCAATCTGCTCCTTCGCCGTCTCGCGCAACTTGGCTGGATTCAAGTCGAGCGGCTGAATCGCAACCACGCCCGTTACCTGATCACCCCACTGGGCCTGGCACAGCGGGCCCGCGTCAAGCAACAGAAGCTCGAGCAGGCCATTCGGTCGTACGCTGACGCGCGTGACCGTGTTCGCGCCAGTCTCGAGCGGCTGTCGGCCGAGTGGCCCGAGCCTGGCGCGCGACAGAAGCGCGTGGTGTTTTTCGGCGCCAATGAACTGACCGAGATCGCCTCGGTCTGCCTGAAGGGCATGGATCTCCAACTCGTCGCGGTAGTCGACGATGCCCCCCTCTCGAAGCTGGTCGAGGTGCCGATCATCAAGACCACTGCCCTGACGGCCAGCGCCGCGGACGGGCGGCCATTCGATCGCCTCGTCATGATGACGATGCAATCGCGGGATCGGGTCACGCCGCGCCTGATAGAAATTGGGTTTCCGCTGGAGAACGTCGCCTGGATTTGAGCGAGGCGGCGCTCCTGACCCTCGCCGTTGTCTGCGTAGCGGCAGCCATTCATTTGCTCTTCGGCGTAGGGAGCGGCCTACGGCGCCTTTGCGCTCGTGCAGATGACGACGCTCGTCTTGGCCGGCACACCACCGTTGCAAGGCTTCCTTCGAACTGGTGCGTATGTCGGGCTGGCGCTCTCGGTATGGCTGTTGGCTGAAGCACTGGTCTTCGATCGCCTCAGCCCGCGGCGCTACCGTGCCGCGTTCGGAGTGTTTGCCCTGTCTTTAGGGTTGTTACTGCTTCTGCGAGACTGAGGAGAACCCACGATGAACCTAGATGGCGCCAACCTGCTGATCACCGGTGGAACCGGATCGTTCGGCCGGCGTTTTGTAAAGTACGTGGGTGCGCGCTGGAAGCCCGCGCGTTTGGTGGTCTACTCCCGCGACGAGCTCAAACAGTTCCAGATGCGGCAGGACTACCCGATCGATCGCTTTCCGAACCTGCGGTTTTTCATCGGCGACGTCCGCGATCGCGAGCGCCTATACCGCGCATTCGATGGTGTCGACATTGTCGTGCACGCCGCCGCGCTGAAACAGGTGCCGGCGGCCGAATACAACCCGCTCGAGGCAATCAAGACCAATGTGCTCGGTGCGGCGAATGTCATCGACGCGGCGATCGATCGCAACGTCAAGCAGGTGCTGGCCCTCAGCACTGACAAGGCGGCTAATCCGATCAATCTCTACGGCGCCACCAAGCTCTGCTCCGATAAGCTTTTCGTGGCGGCCAACGCCTACTCGGGGTTTCACGGTACGCGCTTCAGCGTGGTCCGGTATGGAAATGTCGTTGGCAGCCGCGGTAGTGTGATCCCTTACTTTCTCGCTCAAAAACATGCGGGCCGCCTCACCATCACGGACCCGCGCATGACGAGGTTCTTGATCACCCTCGACCAGGGTGTGGACATGGTATTGGAGTCGATCGACCGCATGCTGGGCGGCGAGATCTTCATTCCAAAGATCCCGAGCGTAAAGGTGACCGATCTCGCGCGGGTGATTGCCCCCGAATGCCCTCAAGACGTAATCGGCATTCGCCCAGGAGAGAAGCTGCACGAAACCATGATTCCCGAAGACGACGCGCGCCTGACTATCGAGTACGACGATCATTTCGTGCTGCAGCCGTCGCATGATTTCTGGAACCACAAGAGCTACGCGAAGGAGCGGCCTGGAGGCAAGCTGTGCGCCGACGGCTTCTCGTACAGCAGCGACACCAACACGTGGTGGTTGACCGACGGCGAGATCGATGGCCTGATCAAGCTGGTCGACACCGACGGCCAGCCCGACGTGCCGCCGCGGCCGACCGAACCCAGGTTCATTGTCGGCGGCTGAGACAATCGTCGCCCAGGAACTGACCTCATGACGCAGCCTCCCACGCAACCGCGCCGGGTGATCCCCTACGGCCACCAGAGCATCAGCGCCGCCGACCGCGAAGCGGTCACGCGCGTGCTGGAGAGCGACTGGCTGACACAGGGCCCCGCTGTCGAGGCCTTCGAAACGGCGCTGCGCGATTACTTCGGCTGCGGTCATGCGGTGTCATGTAACAACGGCACGGCGGCCCTCCATCTGGCCGCGCTGGCACTCGAGTGGCAGCCGGGCGACGTCGTCATTGTCCCGGCCATCACCTTTCTGGCGACAGCCAACTGTGCGGTCTACGTCGGCGCCGAAGCGTGTTTTGCGGATATTGACGACCGCACCTTCACCATCGATCCCAACGAGGTCGAACGCCATGTCCTGCGGCTTCGTGCCGCCGGCCGCCGCGTGCGCGCCATCGTTGGCGTCGACCTGGCTGGTCATCCGTGCGACTGGGTGGCATTGCGGGCCTTGGCTGATCGTTACCAGCTTCAGCTCGTTGACGATGGCTGTCACGCCCTTGGCGCAGTCGACAGTTCTGGTGAGCGGGTCGGATCGGGTCGTTACGCCGACCTCACTACCTTGAGTTTCCATCCGGTCAAGCACATCACCACCGCTGAAGGTGGGGCGGTGTTAACCCGTAATGGCGAACTGGCAAGCCGGATGATGCGCCTGCGGAGTCACGGTACCGTGCGAGGCGAGAAACAGGTCGCGAGCTGGGAAGGACCGTGGCATTACGACATGGTCGATCTCGGCTACAACTACCGGCTGTCCGATCTACAGGCGGCGCTTGGGACCTCGCAGATGGCGCGGCTGCCGGCGTTTGTCGAGCGACGCCGGGCAATTGCCGATCGTTACCGCGCGCAGTTCGCCGGCTTCGATCGGCTCCGGCTGCCCGTCGAAGTGGGCGGCGCGCGCCATGCTTATCATTTGTTCATCGGACGAGCCGAGTTTGCAAACGGGATGTCGCGCCGGCAGTTGTTCGATTACTGCCGTGAGCGCGGGATCATTTTGCAGGTCCACTACCGGCCGGTCCACCGCAACGCGTTTTACCAGCGATACGCTGAAGCGCGGGCCGCGGAGTCGTGGACGCCGGTCTCTCGTCGTTATTACGACGAGGCCATCTCGCTGCCGATGTTTCCGGACCTGAGCGACGACGACGTCGACTATGTCGTGAGTGTTTTGCGCGAGGCGTTGGCATGACGCAACGAGGTGGCGCGACCCTTGGCCTGGGTACGGCGACCTTCATTCCGGGTTACGGGCTTGCGCCTCAGGGCCGGCCGGACGTTTCGCTCTTGCGCCGGGCGGTCAATCTCGGCATTCGCTACATCGATACGGCGGCGGCGTACGGCGACGGCGAGGCCGCCCTGGCCAACCTTGCCGACGTCGTCGACGTTCACGACGTGCGCGTCTGCACCAAGATTCAGCCGGCGGTGCGGACCGCCGAAGCCTTCGTCGACGCCGGTCGCGCGTCGCTCTCGCGACTGCGCCGCGCGCAGGTCGACACCATGATGCTGCACAGCGTGCTTGACGGCAGCGTCGCCGACGCCGGTCTTCGGCTCGCGTGGCAGGGGCTCAAGTCCGAAGGCATGGCGCGATGGAACGGCGTGTCGACTTACGGCACGGAGCCGGCGTGCCTGGCGGCATCGGAGCCCTGGTGTGACGTGTTGCAGATCGAGTATTCGATTCTCAACCAGTCGGTGCTGCGGGCCTTGCCGGCCGGCTCGCGGCCTGAAGTGGTGGTCCGGAGCGTGCTGTGCAAGGGCCTGCTGACCGCGGACGCCGTTGACGGGAGCCTGCCCGCCGAGGTCGCCGCCACCGTTGGCGAGTTGTCGGCACTCGCGGGCGACTTGGGCATGGATCTGGCCACGCTCGCCATTCGATTTGCGTTGGACTCGGCCGGTGTCGATGTCGTCATCATTGGCATCGCCGACGAGGCCCAACTCGATAGTGCCATCGCGGCCTGGAAGCGCGCCCCGCTCACTGTCGAGCAATGGACACACGTCGCAGGATTCGACCGCAGCAGGGCTGACTGGAGCCATCCGGAACGCTGGCCCGCAGGACGCCTGACCGCATGACACGCCCCATCCAGGTGATTGCCGAGATCGCGCAAGGCTTCGAGGGCTCGCTCGCCCAAGCGCGGCTGTTGCTGCGCGCCGCTGCCGCGGCTGGAGCCGACGCAGCGAAGTACCAGCTGGTTTATGCAGACGAGTTGGCGTCGCCCGACTACGTTCACTACGCATTGTTCCGGTCGCTGGAGATGCCTGACGAGGCGTGGCAGGAACTGGCCGACTACGCGACGCAGCTCGGGATCGAACTGCATCTCGATATCTTCGGCACGCGCAGCCTTGAACTGGCCGGTCGGATCGGAGCCGCCACCGTCAAAGTGCATGGCACCGACTTGGCCAACGACGGCTTACTCACCGCGGTGGCCGGCAGCGCCGCGGTATCGGTGTTGCTCGGCGCCGGCGGCGCGCATGCCACCGAGATCGACCGCGCGCTCGACATCCTCGCCGGCAAGTCGGTCGTCGTGCTGCTTGGGTTCCAGGGGTACCCGACCCCTGACGATACTAATCAGATCGCCAGGGTCACGGCGATGGTCGAAGGCCTGCGCCGGCGGCATGATCGGCTCCGGGTTGGATTCGCCGATCACGCCAACCCCGAGACGCCGCTTCGTTATGCGCTGGCCGCCGCCGCCGTGGGCGCCGGTGCGGCCGTCATCGAGAAACACCTGACACTGGCCCGCGTGATGGCGCTGGAGGATCACGAATCCGCTCTCGGCCCTGACGAGTTCGCCGAATTTACCCGCACCATTCGCGGATGCGCGGGAGCCGTTGGCGTCGCGAACTTGAGTGCCGATGACTTCGGCATGAGCGACGCGGAGAAGGCGTATCGCGCGATGATTCGCCGTCATGTGGTGGCCAGCCGCGATCTGCCGGCGGGCACCACGCTGGCGGCGGCCGACATGGTGCTGAAGCGCACCTCGGCGGCGCAGCCGCTCGTCGATTGCCGCGCGGTTTATGGACGGCGCCTGGTCCGCGGCATTGGCACGAATGCGCCGATCCTGGCAGGCGATCTGGACACCGAATGAGCCGTCGTCTCGTCGCCGCTGTCGCCTGCCGCAACCAGGGCGCCCGCCTGTACGGCAAGCCGCTTCAGAACCTTGACGTCGACCGTGGCGTTCGTATCATCGACAACATCATCGGCTGCTTGAAGAGCCTTCGCGATGTTGACGAGATCGTGCTCGGCATTTCAGAGGGCATCGAAAACGAAGCGTACCGCATGGTCGCCGAGCAGCACGGTCTCTCCTTCATCGTCGGCGACCAGAAAGACGTGCTGTGGCGTCTTGTGCAATGCGGTGACCAGGGTCACGCCACCGATATCTTTCGCATCACCAGCGAATCGCCCTTTCTTTACTTTGAGCCGGTCGCGCAGATGTGGCAGCGGCACCAGGCCGAGCACGCCGACGCCACTTTTCTCTGGGACATCATCGACGGCGCGGGGTGCGAAATCTACACCATGGAGACCCTGCGGGCCTCGCACGCGCGTGGGGCTGCGAAACACCGTTCCGAGCTGTGCTCGCTGTACGTGCGCGAACATCCCGAGGAGTTCAACGTCCTGCGCATCGATGCGCCCGTGGAACTGCGCCGCAAGGATGTGCGCCTGACGGTGGACTATCCGGAAGATCTGGTCGTGTGCCGTGCGGTCTACCGGGCGCTGCGCGCGCAGGCGCCGCGGCTGAGCGTGCCCGACATCGTGCGCTTTCTCGACGCGCATCCGCGGTTGCTCGAACTGCTGGCGCCGTATACCGAGGCGGGCTACGCCACCATGGACTTGTGGGGCGCCAAGCTGGCGGTGCCTCCCGGCGGTTCGCCAGAAAGGGCCTGACGTGATCACCAACTTTGCCAATTCGAAAGCCTACTCGGCGCGGATCCACGATCTGATCCCGGGCGGCGCGCACACTTACTCGAAGGGCGACGACCAGTTTCCTGCCCTCGCGCCGGCCGCGATCTCGCACGGCAAGGGCGCCTATGTCTGGGACGTCGACGGCAACCGCTATCTGGATTGCTCGATGGGCCTGACCTCGGTCAGCCTTGGCCACGCCCATCCACCGGTGCTCGACGCGGTCAAGGCCGAGCTGGATCGCGGCGTGAATTTTCAGCGGCCCTCGATGCTCGAGCTGCAGACCGCCGAGGCGTTTCTCTCGCTTGTGCCCCAGCACGACATGATCAAGTTCGCCAAGAACGGCTCGACCGTTACCACCGCTGCCGTAAAGCTCGCGCGGGCGAAGACAGCGCGCAAGCTCGTGGCATTTCCAGGCGACCATCCTTTCTACAGCTACGATGATTGGTTCATTGGTACCACCGCATCGAGCAAGGGAGTGCCCGAAGAAATATCGTCCTTGTCGCGCACTTTCCGATCGTGCGACCTGGAGTCGCTTGCGGAGCTGTTTGAGAAATACCCGGGGCAGATCGCCGGCGTCATCACCGAGCCAGAGAAAAGCACCTGCGGCGCAGGCTGTCGATGCGGTGGCAAGCCGGGTGAGTTTCTTCAGAAAGCGATCGAGCTCACGCATCGAGAGGGCGCGCTTTTCATCTTGGACGAAATGATCACCGGCTTCAAGACGGCGTGGCCGGGATCGATCAGCAAGTATGGCCTGCGGCCGGACATGGCGACCTGGGGTAAGGGCATAGCCAACGGGTTTGCCTTTTGCGCCCTGACGGGCACTAAGGAGGTGATGGAGTTAGGCGGTATCCGCGCGCTTGGCCAGGAAAAGGTGTTCCTGATTTCTACTACGCATGGTGCGGAAACGCACGCGATGGCTGCGGCGTTGGCTACCATTGACGAATTCAAACAGAAGAACGTGGTCGGGCACAACCACTCGATCGGTCGCCGTTTGGCTGAGGATTGCCATCGCGCCGTCGTCGCCTCTGGACTCGAGGCCTCCCTGCAAGTCGTCATGTGCGACTGGATGGTGACGTTCATCTACCGGAACGCGTCGGGGGAGTCCTCTTCGGGCCTCCGGACGCTGTTCATGCAGGAGATGATCAAGCGAGGCGTCCTGTTTCAGGGGATCTTCGTGCCTTGCCTTTCGCATTCCCTTGCGGACGTAGCCACTTTCGCCGAGGCATTTACCTCTTCACTCGATGTCTATGCCAAGGCTGTGGCGGAAGGTCATGAGAACTACTTGGTTGGGCTACCGGCCAAGCCTGTGTTCCGAAAGATTCTGTAGGGCCGGGTCACACGCGACGCGAAGCTTCGATGACAGACCGCAGGTTCGAGATCGTCGAACAGCCCGAAGGGTGGAAGTCCGCAGCACCGCAGTCTGCGCAAGGGGAGCCTCGGGAATTCTATTCCAATGTCTATCAGCGCGCACGACGACGAGTTACCAAGCGTCGTAAGAGGAGCAACGAATCGTGATGCGGGGGTGGTCGTGACCGCGGATCAACGGCGGGGCATCCGGGTTGGCCTGAAACTGTGGTCGCCTAACTTGGACCTGGCGTCACGCGTGGTTGAGATACACCGAGAGGGCTGGATCGATCTCGTCGAACTCTATGTGGTGCCTGGGACATTTGAGGCCACGATGGAAGGCTGGCGGGGACTTGGGGTGCCGTTCATGCTTCATTGCCCCCATGCAGCCCACAAATTCAATCTGGCAAAGGCCGAGTTGTTCGAGCCAAACAAATGCAAGTTCGAAGAGGTTCAGCGATTTGCCGATGCACTGCGGGCGGAAGTCATTGTGACCCACGGTGGCAACCGGGGAAGCATCGACGAAACCATTCGACAGCTGAAGCACTTCAACGATCGGCGAGTCTACATCGAGAACAAACCAAAGCTGAGCCTGACGGGCGGCCTTTGTGTCGGCCACTCTCCGGAAGAAATCGGTCAGATTTTGGGTTCGGCAGATATCGGTGGCTTCGTTCTCGATTTCGGGCACGCGACCTGCGCCGCGAATTCCGCCAAAGCAGACGCCTTTGACTACATTGCGAGGTTCGTGGCTCTCAATCCCAGGGTTTTTCACATTGGGGACGGCGATCGAACTTCCGAGAAGGACAACCACTTCAACTTTGGTCAGGGTAGCTTCGACATTGCTCGACTCGTCTCTTACGTGCCCCCGTCGAGTGTGCTGACAATAGAAACGCCGACCGACCTGAAGCGTGGTCTCAACGACTTCGTGGAGAACGCGCGCCACCTGCGGAAGGCGATCGAAGGCTTGGATGAGTCGCGGCACTAGCGTCGGCGAGCCCGACTAAGGAGGTTTTGCGTGGAGCCCAATTGTGCGGGTTCGGTTGTAGCCACGAAGGACAATCGCAACATCATTGACTGCCAAGACTGTGGGTACGCCCACGTCTATCCAATGTACTCCGAGGCTGAGTTAGAGGAGTACTACCGGAACGTGTTCGCAGAGAGCACGCCGAGCCATCTTTGGTTTGAGAAGGTTCAAAACATTCTTCGTTGGAAGAAGCAGGGCGCGATCTTGGATGTCGGCTGCTGGGAAGGTGCACAGCTCGAACACTTCATGAAGGCCGGTTGGAACTGCACCGGTCTGGAGCTGAACACGAGGGCTGCTGCCATCGCTCAGGCCAAGGGGATCGAGGTCTGGCAAATGTCAATCCAGGAACTGCTCACGCGTAGTGTCGAGGCGACCTGGGACGTTATTAACGTCGCCTACGTGCTCGAGCATATTCCTCAGCCGGTCGCCTTCTTGAGGCAGCTTGGCAGGCAGTTGAAGCCAGGCGGCATCCTGGTTCTTGAGGTGCCCAATGAGTTCAACCCCCTCCAGTTGGCATACGTGAAGAAGCAGGCGATCGACCCTTATTGGGTCTTTCTCCCAGAACATGTCAACTACTTCAGCAAAGTCAGCCTCGAGCGCTTAGTAGTCAACGCCGGCTGGAGGATCTTGCACGCTGAATCCAGTTTCCCCATGGAGATGTTCCTTCTTATGGGCGATGACTACCTGTCAGACAAGGCCGTCGGCCCCATCGCCTTCCAAAAGGCAGTGGCTTTCGAAAGTGGCCTTCGTGGTCATGACCCCGGCTTGGTTTCGCGACTTTATTCCGCGTTGTATTCCTGTGGCATTGGCCGCGGAATCACCCTCTACCTCCAGGCCGGCGAATGACGGCCAGCCCTCTTCCTAGATGAGATTGGGCCTCGTTGCCGATATTCACGGCAACGTCGACGCCTTGACGGCCACGCTTGCTGAGGCTCGCGCGCTGGGCGTGCAGCGATTGCTCTGTTGTGGTGACGTTGTCGGCTATTACTACGAACCTGCACAGTGTCTTGAGCTCTTGGCCGAGTGGGAGACGGAGAGCGTCCGGGGCAATCACGAGAACATGCTGTCCCGGCTCATTAACGAACCTGCAGTCGAGTTAAGTTTTCGGCGCCAATTCGGAAGCGGCCTCTCGGTGGCCGCAACCACCCTAACGCCCAAACAGCTGACGTACCTGGCGAGCCTGCCCGCGCATAAAGCCCTCGAAATTGAAGGCAAGACAATTCTCCTTTGCCACGGTGCGCCTTGGGACACCGACGAGTATGTGTACCCAGAGTCCCAGGCCAGCACTTTCCTGCGCTGCGCCAGCCTGGGCGCGGACTATGTCGTGATGGGTCACACCCATTGTCAGATGGAGGAGCGAATAGGAACAACGGTTCTGATTAATCCTGGCTCGGTGGGACAGCCTCGGCGAGGGCGGCCGGCCGGGCACTGGGCGGTCCTCGATCTTGATAGCGGCGTCTGCACGCATCACACCGCGGACTATGACCCAGGCGGGGTGATCGCGCGGGCTCGCGAGACCGACCCCCATTTTCCCTTTCTCTGGCAAGTTCTCGACCGTCAGTGAAGACGATTCTCATTACCGGGATAGGCGGTGACATTGGTCAGGGAGTGGCCAGGATCATCCGAGAAACGTTTCCGCATTGGCGACTGCTTGGCATGGATATCCACGAACGACATGGGGGTGCACTCTTCGTTGAACAGGCCGTACGTGCGCCTGCCGTCTCCGACCCTGGGTACGATGCCTATCTCGCCGACCTGATCGCGCGCGAAGGCGTCGATCTATGCCTTCCCACTTCCGAGGCGGAGCTGATTCATTTGTCTCGAAGGTCACAGCCAGTGTTTGCCAATGCGGGGTTGATAATGGCGAATGCTCGGGCAATCGAGGTCGGCAGCGACAAGTTACTGACGGCCGAATTTCTCGGTTCGATTGGGGTTGCCCGGCCGTGGACGGTTCCGGCCGAGGCGTTCGCCGCGCAGACTCCGTTGCCTTGCGTCTTCAAGGCCCGCCGCAGCGCTGGATCAAAGGCCGTGTTCGTCTGCCAGAACAGCAGGGATGTGATGTTCTTTCGAGACCATCATCCGTCGGCCATCCTCCAGGAGCTTCTCCTCCCTGCCGACCGGGAAGTCACATGCGCGGTGTACCGGAGCCGGCATGGGCGGACGGTGGTCCTGCAGCTTCTGCGGACCCTGGTCGGGGGATTCACCGGGTGGGCCGAGGTGATCGATGACCCTGAGGTGACCACACAGTGCACTCGTGTGGCGGAGGGGCTCGATTTGCGGGGTGCCATAAACGTGCAGTTGAGGGTGACACCGGCCGGCCCTCGGATTTTTGAGATCAATCCGCGCTTTTCCTCCACCGTGCTCATCAGGCACCGCATGGGGTTTCGCGATTTGGTGTGGGCGCTCCAAGAAAACGGTGGCGAAGAGGCAAGGTTCGTTCAGCCGCCTGCTGGAACAATCGGTGTCAGATTGCAGGATGCGGCGATCTGTCATCGCTGATCGAAAGAGAACTCATGGCCACTAGTGCACTGTCCGAACAGCTGAAGCAATCGACTCGTCCGTTCATCATCGCGGAGATGTCGGGCAATCATAACCGCTCCTTGGAGCGCGCGTTGGCGATCGTGGACGGAGTGGCGAAGTCGGGCGCTCACGCGTTGAAGATTCAGACCTACACCCCCGACACGATGACCATCGATATCAACGAGCGCGAGTTCCACATCAGCGATCCGAACAATCTGTGGGCCGGCCGTTCGCTCTATGAGCTCTACGGAGAGGCCTATACACCGTGGGACTGGCACGGACCCATTTTCGCGCGCGCGCGTGAGCTGGGTCTGATCGCCTTCAGCACGCCGTTCGACGACAGTGCCGTCGAGTTTCTCGAGAGTCTCGATGTGCCCTGTTACAAAATTGCATCGTTCGAGAACACCGATTTGCCTCTCGTTCGACGGACAGCCGCGACGGGCAAGCCCCTGATCATCTCCACCGGGATGGCCACCGTGGCGGAGCTCGACGAGACAGTTCGCGCGGCTCGAGAAGAGGGATGCACGGACCTCGTCTTGCTCAAATGCACCAGCACATACCCAGCGACCGCGGCGGACACCAATCTCGTCACCCTGCCACATTTGCGCGACCTTTTCGGCTGCGAGGTAGGCGTTTCAGACCACACCATGGGGGTGGGCGTTTCAGTCGCCAGCATCGCTCTAGGCGCTACTGTTGTCGAAAAGCACTTCACACTCAGCCGCGCCGAAGGCGGTGTGGACAGTGCGTTCTCGATGGAGCCTCATGAGATGTCCCAGCTTGTTGTCGAGACCGAGCGCGCCTGGCAGGCCATGGGACGGGTGACCTATGGACCAACAGCAGCGGAGAGGAATTCGCTGCAGTACCGACGCTCCTTGTATGTGGTGCAGGACCTCGTGGCTGGCGAAGTACTTACGCACGTGAATGTCCGTGCGATTCGGCCAGGTCTCGGCCTGCCGACCAAGCACATTTCGCAGATCCTTGGGCGAACTGTGAGATGCGACATCAAGAGAGGAACCGCATTGACTTGGGAGTTGATCGGATGAGCTCGACCGCGGGTGCCTCGTGCCGATCCTCGGCTGACACGAGTCCGGAAGACGCCCCTGTGCTCACCGGCAAGCACTACCAGCTGGTGCCCTTCAACGAGTCCCTGGCGACGGACCGCTATTTGGGCTGGTTGACCGATCCCGAGGTTACGCGTTTCATGGGAGTCCGGCACCAGCCCCAGACGCGCGAGACGGCCTTAGCATTCGTCCGGTCTTTTCAAGGCGCGACCAATAAATTCATGTGGGCGATCTTTCCCATTGGCGGAGCAGATCCGGTTGGTACTTCGACCTTGTACAACATCAACCGGAACCACGGCAGCGTGGAACTGGGCCTGATGGTTGGAGACAAGGCGCATTGGGGTCGCGGCGCGTCGGAGGAGACCATTCGCCTGTTAATCGCCTTCGCCTTTGGGCCCCTCGGACTGCGCCGGATGACCGGTGGTTCCTATGCTTGCAACCACGGCATGAACTTCACCTACAAGAAACTCGGTTTCACTCGCGAGGGTCGATTGCGCTCGGCCTTGCAACTCTCACCGGGCGAATTCGTGGACGGATACCTTTGGGGGCTGCTGGCTAGCGATCCGGTAGTGCCACGAGCACCGGGATCATGATCGAGGCGGACTCAACCCTCGCTGACATCGTTGCCGCTGCTCGCCCGGATCCAGCCGCTTACGCGGAGGCTGCAAGGCGCGTGCAATCAGAGGCCGGGGCACTGCAGCCCCTTCGAGTGGCGGTGATGGCGACCTCGACCGTCGAGCCGATTCGGCCCTATCTCGTTGTCGAAGGAGCGGTTCGCGGCCTGATCATCCAGCCGCGGTTTCTTCCCTTCAACCAGCTCGAGCTGCAGGTCCTGGATCCGAGCTCAGAGCTCAGGCGTGAATCGGTAGATGCGATCGTGATTGCATGCGGACTGAACGATTTTGCGCCGCGGTTGACATCGGGTTTTGTCGGCCTGTCATCGTTGGCAATCGACGATGAAGTGCGGGCGGTTGGCGACCGCCTAGGCCAGCTGCTGGACGGGATACGCGGCTTCACGGATGCCGCCCTCGTCCTCTTCAACTTTGGTCCCGAGGCATATCTCGCGGCGGGACTGGCCGACCCGATGCTCGAGCCATCCCAAGCCTCGACGCTACAGCGTGTGAATGATGTGGCGGCAGGCTTGGGCCGCACACGCGCCGGCGTTAGCGTGCTGGACTACGCCCGGCTCGTCGTCGAGCACGGCCTGCGCCATTGGGTGGACCCGCGGCTGGTGTTCCGGGGACGCATTCCGTTCGGCGTGGTCGGGCAGCAGCAGACGGGCCGGGCACTCGCGCGCCACCTGCGCGCAACCCAGCGGCCGCCGTGCAAGTGCCTGGTGCTCGACCTCGACAACACCCTGTGGGGAGGCGTGCTTGGCGAGGACGGCCCGCAGGGGATTGCGCTGGGCGAAGATCACCCGGGCAACGTTTTCAAATCGTTTCAGCGTGCCGTCCTCGCGCTCAAGGACCGCGGTGTCCTGCTCGCTCTGGCGAGCAAGAACGACGAGGCCGAGGCCAGGGCCGTGATTAACGGCCACCCTGACTGCCTGCTGCGCACGGCCGATTTCTCGGCGTTCCAGGTGAACTGGAATGACAAGGCGAGCAGCCTGGCGGCGATCGCCGCTCAGTTGTCGATCGGTATCGACGCGCTGGCCTTCTTCGATGACTCGCCCCAGGAGCGCGAGTGGGTCCGCAGCCGCTTGCCGGCGGTCACGGTCATCGACGTGCCCGCGTCGCCGCTCGGTTACGTCCATGCATTGATGGAATCGGGAGCATTCGATCACCTCTCGCTGACTGCCGAGGATCGCGTCCGCGCGGAGCTGTATCGCCAGGAAGATGCCCGCGCCGCGCTGCAATCGCAACACGCGACGATCGCCGACTTTCTCGCCGACCTGGGGCTGAAGGTGACCATCGGAGGAATCGGGCCGTCGACCCAGGCGCGCGCGGCCCAGCTGATCGCCAAGACCAATCAGTTCAACGTCACCGTTCGCCGTCACTCCGAGGCGGAGCTGCAGGCGCTGCTGGCCGCCGGGGCCGAGGGGCTCTGGATGCGTGTCAGCGATCGCTACGGCGATGCGGGGCTCGTCGGTCTCGCCATCGCGGTGGCCACGGACGACGGAGTGTGGGAGCTCGATACACTCTTGCTCAGTTGCCGCGTCATCGGACGCCAGGTCGAGACCGCGTTGCTCGCGCAGTTGGCGGCGCGCGTGCGCGCGCGCGGTGGTCGCATGCTGGACGCGAAGCTGGTGCGAACGCCGAAGAACGCACCCGCGCACGACGTGTTCGACCGGCACGGCTTCGACGCCGTTGGCGACGGGCACTGGCGGCTTCCGCTCGATCGGACGATCGAGCGGCCAGAGTTTCTCGAGGTCACCGTTGACGAGTCCTGACGCGGCCACGGGGTGTTTGCCGGCATGACACCCGTAGTTGGACAGGTGTTCCATTACCGCCTCCGCATCGACGAGGCTCTCGTGGAGCAGTTTGCCGCGATGTCAGGCGATCGCAACCCGATTCACGTCGATCGCGCCGCCGCGCGATCGTATGGCTTCGATCGCCCGGTTGCGCATGGCGCCATTCTGTTGTCGGCGGTATCGCGCATGATCGGCCTCGACATTCCCGGCCACGGTGCGGTGTGGATGAGCCAATCGGTGGAGTGGCTGTCGCCCACGTTCGTGGGCGATGAGATTGAGTTGTCGGTGACGGTGTCGCAGGTCTCTGCGGGTACCGGAATGCTCGGCCTCGACGTCGTCGCAAAACGGGCCGACGGC
The DNA here is from genome assembly GCA_964356125.1 of uncultured Bifidobacteriaceae bacterium. Classification (GTDB taxonomy): domain Bacteria; phylum Acidobacteriota; class Vicinamibacteria; order Vicinamibacterales; family JAMQPK01; genus JAMQPK01. Next base: position 23,400 of record CAYHHH010000008.1, read on the forward strand.
GCGGTCGTGATGACGGGGCATGGGAAGGTCAAGATGGGACAAAAGCTGGACGGACATACACCGACGCCCGACGGGCGTCGCGCGGCGCTCGTGACGGGCGCGTCCGGCGCTATTGGCGGCGCCATCGCGTTACGCCTGGCGGCCTCCGGCATTGCGGTCGCGGTGCATGCCAATCAATCCGCCGCCCGGGCTGAAGCGTTGCTCGGCGAGATTCGCGCCGCCGGCGGCAGCGGTTGCGTCGTGCTGGGTGACCTGGCGTCAGGCGAAGAAGGCGCGGCACAAGTCGCGGGCGCGGCGCTTGTGGAATTGGGGCGGCTTGACATTGTCGTGCATGCCGCCACGCCGCCCCTCAACACCGTGAGCGTCGACGAGCTTTCGATGGCGGCGTTCGAGCCGTACTTGCGCTCGTACCTCGGTGGTGCACTGGGCCTCCTGAAGGTCGTTCGCCCGGGCATGGCGCAACGGCGCTCAGGCCGCTTGATCTTCATCGGCACCGCCGCTGCCTCGGCACCGCCCCCGGGTTGGGCGCCGTACGTGGCCGCCAAGGAAGCGTTGTGGGGGCTGGTCAAGTGTCTTGCGCGCGAGCTGGGGCCCGACGGCATCACCACCAATATGGTGTCTCCCGGCCTGACGATCAGCGAGCTGACCGCCAACGTTGCGAGCCGGGCTAAGGAAGTTGAGGCGCGCCGCAATCCGCTCCGGCGCCTGGCCACTGCCGACGACACGGCGGCGGCGGTCAGTTTTCTCGCGTCACTCGAGGGAGGTTACGTCAATGGAGTGAACCTCCCGGTGACGGGGGGACTGTGAGTCCGTTGGCCACATCGATGCGAGATACGCCATGGTGATCTGGTTCGCGGGACTGTCGGGCGCTGGCAAGTCGACCCTGTGCGAGGCGATCTACGCGCGTCTCAAGCCGCGGATGCCGGAGCTCGTGTTGCTCGACGGGGACGCCATTCGCGCCGGCGTGAGTGCGGACCTCGGTTACACCGAGGCCGACCGCACCGTGCAGGTGTCGCGCGTGCAACGGCTCGCGCGGCTGCTGTCTGAGCAGGGACTCGTGGTGATGGTGGCCGTCGTGTATGCGAGCCCCGCGCTCCTGGAGTGGAACCGATCGCAGATCCCCGGCTACTTCGAGGTGCTGTTGGACGCCCCGCTGGCGCTCGTGACCGGCCGCGATCCCAAGGGTCTGTATGCGCGCGCGGGGCGCGGTGAGACGCGCGACGTGGTTGGCGTGGACATTCCCTGGCACCGCCCGGCCGCGTCTGATCTGGTGCTCGACGCCGGTGCCGGTGCCGGTGCGACCGTTGAGGAACTGGCCTCGCGCGTGGTCAACGCGGTTCCGGTACTCGCTGCGCGGTGGACGTCGTGATGGAGTTGGTGCTCAATAAGCGCCAGTATCTCGAGCTCGAGAAGATCGCGCTCGGCGCCTTCGCGCCGTTGACCGGCTTCATGGACGAGGCCGACTTTCACTCGGTGGTCGAGCGCATGCACTTGGCGTCGGGCGAAGTCTTCGCCCTTCCGGTCTTCCTCGATGTTAACGAGAGCGTCGCGAACGCGGTGGCGCCGGGCGACACGCTGCGCTTGCTGTGGGAAAGGACCGTTGTCGGCGAGGTAGACGCGACAAGCGTGTTTACCTGTGACAAAGACGCGGCGGCGTCGCAGGTCTACGGCACGACCGATCTCACGCATGCCGGTGTCGCGCACTTCTTCAAGTTGGGCACGCACTTCATCGGCGGACCAGTGCGGCTGACTGCCCGCGCCCAGTTTGATTTTTCCGCTCACGAGCTGACGCCGGCGGCCGCTCGCCAACGCTTCGCCGATTTAGGGTGGACGACGATCGCCGGTTTCCAGACCCGCAACGTCCCGCATCGCGCTCACGAATACCTGCAGCGGGTTGCGCTCGAGCACGTCGACGGTCTCTTCATCCAGCCGCTGGTGGGATACAAGAAGCGCGGCGACTACCAGCCGTTGGCGATTCTCGCGGGTTACCAGGCTCTCCTGCAGACCTGCTTTCCGCCGTCGCGCGTGATTCTGGGCGTGCTGTCGACGTCCATGCGCTACGCCGGGCCTCGCGAGGCGGTGTTTCACGCCATCATCCGCCGCAACTATGGCTGTACGCACTTTGTCGTCGGCCGTGACCATGCCGGCGTCGGCGGCTTTTACGGCAAGTACGAAGCGCACGAGATGACCCGCCGTTTCGATGGCGAGTTGGGCATTCAGATCCTGCGCCTGTCGGGGCCGTTCTACTGCCGCCGTTGCGGACAGATTGCCACTGAGAAGACCTGCCGTCATGTGACCGACGATCCCGGCGCGACTCACGAGATCAGCGGTAGCGACATGCGGCGCCTGCTGTCCGGCCTCGACGAGCCGGCGCCGGAACTGATGCGGCCCGAGGTAGTTGCCAGCCTCGCCGGCCAGCCGCTCTTTGTGGACGAGGACGAAGCATGAGCCTGCGGAAGATCGTCGCCACCATCGGCCCCGCGACCGCCAATGCCGAGAGCCTGCGCCAGCTGTTCGCCGCCGGGATGGGCGTGGCGCGGCTGAATGGCTCGCACGCGACGCTGGAGTGGCACGCCGCGACGATTGCGCTGCTGCGCGCCACCGTGCCGGACGTGCCGGTCCTGCTCGACATCCCCGGCCGCAAAATTCGCACCGGACGGCTCGTCCATGAACCGAGCTTCGCCGCCGGCGATCAAATCACGCTCACCACCGACACCGGGCATGACGGCACGCTCAAAGTCCCGGTGAACTACGCCGGCCTCCACGAAGACTTGCGGGCCGGCCACACCATCCTGGCCGACGATGGCCAGCTGCGGTTCACGGTGGTGCGCATTGAAGGGCGCGACATCGTGTGCCGGGCCGAGGGATCCGGCACCTTGAAGAGCGCGAAGGGCATCAACGTCCCGATGGTCACGCTGCGGACCGCGATGGTCACCGAGCGCGACCGCCAGATGCTGGCCTTCGCCCGCGAGCACGGTGTCGACTTTGTCGGCATCAGCTTCGTCGAAAGCGCGGCGCACATCCAGGCGATTCGGGATCTGATTGGCGGCTCGCAGCCGGCGGTGGTGGCGAAGGTCGAGAACCAGGGCGCGATGGATCACCTGGACGAGGTGGTCGCGGCTGCGGATGCCATCATGATCGACCGCGGCGACCTGTCGGTGGAAACCTCGCTCGAAAGCGTGGCGCTCTCGCAGAAGCGCATTCTGACCGCGGCCCGCCGCGTCGCCTGCCCGGTGATTGTCGCCACCGAGATGCTGCACTCGATGATCACGAGCTCGAACCCCACCAAGGCCGAAGTGAGCGACATCACCAACGCCGTGCTCGACGGGGCATCGGCGCTGATGCTGTCGGGCGAGACCGCAGTTGGTGCGTTCCCGATCGAAGCTGTCGCCACCATGCGGCGGATCGTGGATCACGCGGACCGGTTCATGTCCGGAGAAGCTGGTCCGGTCGAAGGGAACAATGCCATACCGGCTGCGGTTAGCGCAGCGGTCGGCGTGGTGTGCGCCTCGGTCGCCGTGACCAAGATCGTGGCGGTGACCATTGCCGGTTTCGCTGCGCGGGCGTTGGCGAGCCAGTTGCCGAGGCAGCCGATTCTGGCCGTGACCAGCGACGCCGCCAAGGCGCGGGCGTTCAACCTGCTGCCGGGGGTGACCGGTGTGCACGTCGACGTGCCGTTCTCACGACGCACGACGGATCACATTCCGCGGTGCCTCGAAGCGCTGTGGCGCCACGGGCTGCTGGTCGATCACGATCTGGTGGTGGTTGTCGCCGTAGGTTATCCGCGATCCGGTAATCGAATGAACATGCTGGAGGTCCACCGGATCGACGACCTCCGGCAGACGATGGGGTGGTTGTAGGCATGGGGCGTTCGAGTCACGCCGGGCAGGTTGGCGAGACGGATCGCGAGACGATCTTCGATCTCGCTGGCGAAGTCGAGTCTCTGGTGGAAACGACGGTGCCGGCGCCGCGGTTGCCGCGTATGGCTCCGAGCCGCTTGGTCACGCGGTTCGCGCTCAATGGCAACCGGATCGATCACAGCCAATACGACGAGCAAGGCCGGTTGGTGTCCCGTTCCGAGTATCGATACGACGAGCAGGGACGGCGAATCGGCCCGCGATTTTACAAAGGCGATCCCGCAGCCCTGGATCACGAACTGCGCTTCGAGTACGACGAGACCGGCCGCCGCCGCGCACGCCAGGAGCAACGAAATGCCCTGGGCGAACTGATGTTCGTCCTCCACTTTGGCTACGACGCCACCGGTCGCCGCACCCAGGTTAGGTGGGTGCAGCCAGACGGAGGAGTGATCCGCACCTACCAGATAGGGTACGACGACTCGGGAAATCGGTCGCGCATTTCGAGCATCGATGGTGCCGGCCGGACGGAGTGGCGCTCACGTACATTCTTCGACAGCCGGGGCCGGTTGCGCCTGCTACTCAGGCACGAGATGCCGATTGGTCTCAGCGTCGAGTGGCGCTGGTACGGCCGCGACGACACGCGCGGTAACTGGACGCGCAGTGTGCGCTGGCGTGCCTGGTTGGTCCGCAAGGTGATACCTGTCGTCACGCGTGAACGCATCGAACGCGAAATCGCCTATGCCCCTCACGTCGGGCCAGGCTTGGGGACACCCTGATGCCTGTTGTCTCGCACGCTTTGAACGTAACCCCGACGGTGGTTCTCATCGACGGGCTCACGCGATCAGGCAAGTCGCTCCTGGGACCGGTCCTCTCCAGCTTTGACCGGGTCGAGATCGAGCGGCTTGAGCCGGACGTGGAGTGGATGGGTGACCTGGCCCACTTAGGCCGGGTCGAAAGAGATGCTGCTGTGACCTTCTTGCGCCTTACGGTCGATCGCTTGTTTTACGAAGGCTTGATCGGTCGCAATACCAACTTCCGATTTGGCGATCATTCGAGTGTGTGGCGCGCGCCGTCGCGTTGGCGATACTTCCGGCGCCTGTTGTTGGACGAGCGCCTGCCGCTGCTGGACCGAGTGGCCAATGAAAGGCCGATTTTCCAGAACATGGTGCATCACCAGTTGATGAACCTACCGCTCTACGCCGAGGCGTTTGGCGACCGTCTTCGAATGATTGAGATGGTTCGCGACCCCGTTGATCTGATTGATTCCTGGATGCGCAAGGACAAAGGCGCCTTGATCGGAAATGATCCGCTGATCAGCATGGTATTCATCGAACGTGGCGGCAGGGAGCTGCCGTGGTACGCCGCCGGCTGGGAAGATGAGTACCTGGCCGCAAGCCCGCTCGACCGTGTGATCCGTCTCATCGCGACCAAATGGCGGCTGTCGATCGACGCTTGGCGGGCGGCCGACGAGACCCTTCGTTCGCGGCTGTTGATGATACCGTTCGAGGACTTCGTTCAGAGAACGGGCGACTACATCGACTGTCTGGGATCTTTCGTCGGCACCAGACCCACCCGGCGCACCGCAGCCATGCTGCGATCCCAGCGATGTCCCCGCCTCTACGAGCGCTCCAAACGCGATGAGCGGTTGCTCCGCTTTCGGCGAGATGCCGGGCCCACTGCCCGGGCCGCGCTGGATGCGATGGTTGGCGAGCACGGCCAGGTAGCCACAGAAATTGCGATCTGACAGAAAGGAACCCACGAGCGTGACCGAGGCGACACTGCCCTACAAGCTGCGGATCCGCACGGGCGCTAGCGCCCAAAGCTCTTCTGCCTCGCCGACTGAGATCCACCGCACGGCGGGCTTCGTTGTCGAGGCCTCCGGCGACGTTACGTCCTGGTGGGAGACTCCCGAGGTGCGCGTCATTCTGGCCGGGCAGGTAGACGGCGTCCGCACGCGAGCCGGCGGGTGGCGTGAGTCGTCGGGGGGGCGTGACCTGGCGATCGATCCGGCCAACCCGGCACGGTCGGCGGACAAGATCGAGGGGCGCTTCGTGCTCGCGGTGGTGGGCCCTGGCGACCGTTGCTGGGTCGGGACCGATCGCTACGGCCGCGCCGACGTCTTTATATCCGGGACGGGTAGCGACCTGACACTCGCTACCGACCTTTCGCTCGTGTCGTCGCCCGGCAACGGCGGGTACGACCAGCCCGCGCTGGCACACACTTTGGTAGCGTATGGCTGGCGCGCCCCCAAACGGCACACTGCGTACGCTCGGGTGAGTCGGCTTGGTGTAGGCGAGTCGATAGAGGTCATCAATGGCCGCGGCACACGTGCGCAGCGCGAGTTCGTACCCGCCATCGCCGCGCCATTGAGCACTCGCAGTTTGAATGAATACGCGGACCGGCTGCTCGAGAGCGTGCGATTGCGAGCGTCGCGCCACGGCAACGTTGTCTTCCTCTCTTCGGGATGGGATTCGACATCGATTCTGGCGTGTCTGGTGCACCTCTTCGGCCCCCGCAAGGTCCGAGCGGTCATCGGCCGGATGCGGTATGCCGACCGCAGCGGCGTGATCAATCAGTTCGAACTCGATCGGGCACGCGCCGTCGCGGATTACTACGGAGTGAAGCTTGAGGTGGCCGAGTTCGACTACACAAGAACGGCCCCTGCTCAGTGGGATCGCGTGAAGGGGCTATTTCTCGAGCACAACATCGCAAGCATCACGGGCCTCAACCACTTTGCCCTAGCCGACCACGTGGCGAGGACGACACGGGGCGACGAGGCCGTGTTCGCCGGCGAGATTAGCGATGGTGCCCATAATCTCGGCTTCAGCCAGTTCGTCACGGTCTTCCATGCAACTCAGGCGTTCCGTGAGTACGCCGACAAGATGGCGGGCTACCTTTATGGGCCGACTTTCTTCGGGTTGTTGCAGGATGGCAAGCACGAGTCCGACGAGGTCTTCGGATTCCTGCGGCGGAGGATGGGGCAGGCGGCGGTTGACGAGCTGGCCCCGGCCGGCGCCGCCCGAACGCAGCAACTGTTGTCGAGTTTCTTCCTCAGAGGGACGCGTTTCCCGCTGGGTTCCCTCCGGAACACGCGGGTGCTTCACCCGGCAGGGCAGCAGATCTATGCTGAGTCGATGGAACGTGCCTATCTCGCGGAGGCGGCTCAGGCCCTGACCCCCGAAACCATGTACGCGTGGTATCTCCATTTGTACAATTCGTTTCACTGGCAAGGATCGACCGTGGCGACCCTCGCGCTGACGGGTGAAGCAATGGGATTGCGGATGGCGCTGCCGTTCTGGGACAGCCAACTCCAGGACAGCCTGTCCGCACTACCCGAAGAGGCTGGGCGCGGGCTTGACTTGCACCCCACGAAATACCCACTCAAGTGGACACTGGAGCACCGTCTCGACTACCCGTTTCACCTTCAGGTTGGGCCGCACTCGTATTTGTATGACGTCGACCCATCGTTCAGTCACTCCGCTGAAGTGCTGTATGCCTCGTCGCTGAAGCTTGTGTTCAGGGAGGCACTGCAGACCCGAAGGTATCGCGATGTTCTTGACGAGAGTGTCTTCGATCTCGCGTACCTAGATTCGATCGTCGACCACTACCTTGCCGGAGACGAAGTCCGCGGCGCCGAGTTAGGCGATCTTATGTCGCTGGCGCAGGTGGCTTCCGTTGGTTGGTACGGCCGGTAACCGCCGCTGGAAACTGTCTATTGTGATCGGCTGACCTGGCGGGTGGGCGTGCGGTTGGCGGCCGATCGAATGCGGGGCCGCATGACGTCGAGCGAACTGTGGCTGCTCGACGGCCCTCCCAACACAGTCCGGGCCCGGCTGATCGCGCAACTGCTGACCCTTGTTGGTGTGCAGTGGAAGGAAGCGCGGTTTTTTGCCGGTCATCTTCGGACGCCCAGTAGGGAGGCCGTGCGCCCGGCGGCGCGAAGGCTCGCGTTCCGAATGGCGTCCGACGCAGCGACCGAGCTATTGGTTCACTCGTCGCTGTTGTCGCGGTTGAATCAAGAGTGGGGCCGCAACACGCTCACGTTGTTCTTGGCCCGACGGCTTTGGCCGGCCGCGGAACGGGTCGCGTTGCGGGCGCTGGTAGCCGAGGCGCTTGCCCGCCAGCGCGGCGGTGGCGCCCGCGTGATGCTGACCTGGCCTGTCGAACTGCCCCAATTGCTGTCCACCCTCTCGGGGGCGATGTCCCCGGGTGTTTCGGTAGGCATCGGCGCACTTGATCGCGGCACGTGGCGTAGGTCCCAGGTAAGCCATCAGTATCGTCGCGGGACGCGGTACGCGCGAGTTCTGGCGCTCGTCTGGCTCGCTCGAAACGCGATTCGGCGGCCTTTAGCAATCAGTGGTGTTGCCGCCAGTCCTAAGGACCTTCCCGCGATCCTTCTGCTGCAAGAAGACGACATTTCCCTCGATCACTCCTATCGCAGCCAGCCGCACTGGCTACGGCCGGGCACCGGTCCGCCACCCTTCCGCACCGTGATCCTGTGCGCGGGCGGCCCGGCGCGCATCAAGACGACGGCCGATGAGCTCGCCGCCCTGCGCATCGAGACTGTCGAAGCCAACGAGATGTGGGCTGGTGTTCGGCAGTGCGCAGAAGGTCGGCGGCTTGTCCGGCAGGCATGGCGCATCGCCTTGCTGGCGCTGTTCGCTCGCCGAGGCAACACCGGCCGGGCGATGTCGGAGGTGGCCCGGCTGACAGCCACCGCCGCCGCCATGGCGGCCTTAGTGAAGCGTCATGGTATTCGGGCCTTCATGACATGCGAAAACTACATGGTTCACGCTGACGCCATGCAGATCGTCGCTGGACCCCTCGCGGTCCGCACGTTGTCGTATCAGTACTCGAGCCTGCCGTATCCGAGCCTCGCGCTCATCACCACGGCGGATGTGGTGGCCACATTCTCGGAGCAGTACCACGACCGTTGGCGCTGGCCAGGATTCCGACCTCCGGAATTTGTCGATAGTGGGTATCCCTACGATGCGAGCTTCGTGCTCGTCCGACAGCGGGCCTTGGCGTGTCGTGCGCGACTGCAGGCCGCCGGCGCGAGTTTTGTGGTCGGGGTCTTCGACGAGAGCGTCGAGCGGGAGCGCTACGGGCTAGTTCACGCGGATGAATATGAAGCGCAGCTATTTGCTCTCCTGGACAAAGTGTCCAGAGATTCTTCGCTTGGATTGGTGTTCAAGACGCAGTTCCTGCACAACTTGGCCGGGATCTCGGAAGGATTGCGGCACGCCCTGCTGGCCGCCCAAGCCACGGGCCGGGTCGAGCTCCCCGCCGTTGGCACGCACCGTAACGTGGTGTTTCCGGCTGAAGTCGCGATGGCATCCGACATCACGGTCGGCTATGTCATCGGGGGCACAGCCTCACTCGAGTCCGCGCTGGCCGGCGCCCGGAGTGTGATCGTCAACTCCTACGGGTTCGTGACTGATATGGACGATCTCTTTGCCCAGGCCGACATCATGCTGCCGACGCTGGCCAATGCTCTCGAGGCCATCGACAGCCATCGACGTGGAGAACGGCCGCTGCTGGGAGATTGGACCAGCATTCTTCCGTCGTTTGACCACTATCGTGATGGCGGTGCGGCCGATCGATTGAAGGAAGTCGTGGCTCGAGCCACTGGCCAATAGTCGATGAGGAGCCTGAACTATTTCCTTCGCCACTATCGCCGGCAGTACGTGCTGCTGCTCGCCGCAGTGGTTGCGGCTGCCGTTGCCGAGGCGGTCGCGGTGGCGGCTATCTATCCCCTGCTCGTGCTGGTGCTCGATGCCAGCGGCAGCGAACTGGGCGGTCGGTTGCTGGCGGCAATTGGCGCCGTCCTCGTTCGTGTGCCAGAGCAATATCGGCTGGCCACTGTGTTGGCCGTGTTCCTCACTGTGCTGGCGGCGAACACGGCTCTGCAATTGCTTCGCGAATGGCGGACCTCGATCACGAGCGGATTTGTGGCATTCGACGTCAAACAGCGGCTCTTTAGGCGATACGTTGGTGCGCCCTACGCATACTTCCTGGGGGTTCGACAGGGCGATCTGACCTACCGCCTGTCGACCGCACCGACGAACCTGTCGTTCGCCCTCTACTTGTCAGCCTCAATCGTGAATGCGGCGTTCACCGCGGCGTTCATTCTCGTGGTGCTGGTTTCAATCGAATGGCGAATCACGGCCGTTCTCGGCATTCTTGGCGTGGGCGTCTTTGCTGCAAATCGTGCGGTTGCCAACAACGTGTCGGCCTGGACCGGGCGCGGAAAGCAGGCCGCGATGGCTACCGAACTCGACATTGCGCAGGAATTTTCGCTTGGGGTGAAGGAGATTGGCGTCGCGGGAATGGGCGGGGTGTGGGCGGCTCGGTTTGCCGAGCAGGGCGAAGTGTTTCGGACGCTTTACGTACGGGACCTGATCTGGGCCGCGGTTCCCGCGCTTGCGAGCGAACTGGCCATCTTCGGGATCGTTGGCATCGCCCTGGTAGCCAGCCGGGCGAGTGGTGTTAGCGTGGTTGGAGAGCTCCTGCCGGTGATGGCGGTGTTCTATTACGGCGTCCGGCAACTGTTATCGACATCCAGTTCTCTTGGCAGGCAGGTGCTTCGCGTCGCCGGGCTGCTGCCAGACGTTGAGCTCCTTCACAACGCGCTCACCGAACCGTACCCTGCCGTTCGCGAGGGCACCAAGCCGACAGTGCCGGCCTGGACCACGTTGGCGTTTGAGCAGGTTGGACTCACTTACGCATCCCGCGAAATCGCTGCGGTAAACGGCGTGAGTTTTACGGTTCAACGTGGCCAGGTCGTGGCGTTGGTGGGGGCTTCCGGCTCCGGCAAGACGACACTCGTCAATGTGCTGCTACGGCTCTTCGACCCAACGGACGGGCATATTTCGGTCGACGGCATTCCCATCGCTGCCTACCAGCGATCAGCCTGGCTGGACACGATCGGCTATGTCAGCCAGGAGAATTTCCTCTTCAACGGCAGCGTGACGGCCAACATTCAATTCGGCCGGGATGATGTGGCCGACGCAGTTCAGCACGCTGCCAAAGCGGCCTTCGCTCACGACTTCATCCAGGCATTGCCCAAAGGCTACGACACCGTCTTGGGCACTCACGGCATGACGCTGTCCGGGGGACAGCGTCAACGCATCGCGATTGCGCGAGCGCTGCTCCGCCGGCCGCAGCTCTTAGTGTTGGACGAAGCGACGAGTTCGCTGGATGCCCAATCCGAAGCTCTCATCCAACAGGCGCTGACCGCTCTCCGTGGTTCCTGCACTCAGGTAATAGTCGCGCACCGTCTGTCAACCGTTCGCGACGCCGACCAGATTGTCGTCATGCGCGCCGGCGAGGTGGCCGAGATCGGCACGCACGATACGTTGCTTGCCGCCGGCGGGGTTTACGCGGGCCTCTATCGGCGTCAGCAAGTGGAATCTGTGGAGGCACCCGCGTCATGATCGGAGTTCCCTTTCGGGTCGTCGCCCTGGATTTTGACGGCGTCCTGGTGGATTCCTCCGAGGCGAAGATGGCCGCATACGCCGACGTGTTTGCCCAGTATCCGGAGCATGCGGCGGCGCTGGCGATGTTGCGGCACGACGATTGGTCCCTCAACCGCGTCCAGTTCTTTGAGCGCGCCGTTCCGCTCGTTTTCGGCCTGTCGGCGGAGGGGCATCTGGTCACGCGATTGGTGACGGCATTGAGTGATGCGATGGTCGCCCGGGTGGGTGGCTGCGCGTCGATGCCTGGGGTGGAGCAGCTGTTCGCGGCAATTGGCGGTGCGCCGGTCTATCTCGTTTCGAAGACACCGCAGGATGATCTCCTTCGGATCCTGGACGCACGGCGGCTGCAAGCCTGCTTCGCCGGCGTATTCGGATGCCCGCCGCACTCCAAGGCGGATGCCCTGCGCGCGATCGTGACGCGAGAGCGCGTGGCCGCGATCGAGGTCTTCTTCACGGGCGACGATCCTACCGACGCTGAGGCGGCGGCAGAGGCAGGTGTTGCGTTTGCTTTCACCTCGGCCCGCCACGCCCCGCCGAGGGACGTGCGGTCGTTCGCGACCTTGGCCGAGCTCGCTCCATGGTTGGCGAGCCATCTGGCTTCGTCCGAATGCAGGTTCACGGCATGAAAGTCTTGATTACCGGAATGAGTGGGCTGCTGGGGCTGAACGCGGCGCTTTCGTGTCGCGACCGCCACCAGGTCGTGGGCGCCGTTCATAGCCATCCCGTGTCGCTGCAGGGCGTGACCGCCCGGAGGCTCGACATCCGCGATCCAGCCGTGGTCCGCGCGTGGGTTGCCGACGAGCGTCCGGACTTGATCCTGCACACTGCCGGTCTCACCAACGTCGAGGCGTGCGAATCCGATCCGGCGGCGGCGCGCGCCCTGAACGTTCAAGCGGCCGAATACGTCGCGGATGCGGCCACGGCGACGCGTACGCCATTACTCCACGTCTCCACCGATCACCTGTTCGACGGCCACCGCGCGATGTCCGTTGAGACCGACGCGCCGTCACCCCTGAATGAATACGCGCGCACGAAGCTCGAGGCCGAACGCGTGGTCGCGCAGGTGTGCCCGCAAGCGTGGATCCTGCGCACGAACTTCTACGGGTGGGGGCATCGCCACCGGGCGTCGTTCAGCGACTGGATCGTGACGGCCCTCCGTGCCGGCCAGAACCTGACGATGTTCGACGATGTCTACTTCACGCCGATTCTGGTGAACGATCTCGTGGACGCCGCGTTTGCTCTCGCCGGCACCAGTACGCCTGGGCTCTATCACTTGTGCGGCGGCGAGCGGATCTCGAAGTACGCGTTCGGGCGGCTGGTGGCCGAGGCGTTCGGGCTCGACGCGAGCCGCATTGCTCCGGTCTCGGTCGACTCGTTCCCGTTCAAGGCCGCCAGGCCCCGTGACATGTCCCTTGACTGCAGCAAGGCAGGCGCGGTCCTGGGCCGCAACATGCCATCGGTGGCCGACGGCTTGGCTCGCCTCGCGGACTTGGAGAAGGCTGGCTATCCGCGGCTGCTTGATGCCGCCTTCGAGGTTTCGACAGGATCCTGAGATGCCCGAATACTTGACCGACCTTTTCAATCTCAACGGCCGGGTCGCCGCACTCACTGGCGCCGGCGGCTTCCTCGTCGGCGAAATGTGCCGTGGCTTGGGCCGAGCCGGCGTCAAAGTGGCGGCGCTCGACGTCAGTCTGGAGGCTGCCGAACGAACCGCCGGCGAGTTGCGCGATCAGGGCGCCGACGCCATGGCCCTTGCCGTCGACGTGCGCGACCGCGCCGACTACGAGCGCGCGCTGGCGGCGATTCTCGACCGCTGGGGTCGCCTCGATTTCGCCGTCCTGGGCGCCGGCGCCAACGCGCCGACTCCGTTCATGGAGATTCCCCTCGATGAATGGAACAACATTCTCGCCGTGCAGCTGACCGGCACCATGCTGGGCTGCCAGGTGTTTGGCGGTCACATGCTCTCGCGCCAGTCGGGATCGATCATCACGATCTCATCGGCATCCTCCGGGCCGCCGTTGTCGAAGGCGTTCACCTACTCGGTGGCCAAGGCTGGTGTAAAGAACCTGACGCAGAATCTGGCGCGTGAGTGGGCGACGTCCAATGTCCGCGTCAATGCGCTGCGTCCGGGGTTCTTCCCGACGGAGTGGAGCAAAACACACTTCATCACGCCCGAGCGGGAGGCCGCGATCCTGGGACACACCGCGATGCGGCGTTACGGCCGTCCGGCCGAACTGGTGGGCGCGGTCCTTTGGCTCCTCTCCGATGCCGCCAGCTTCGTGACCGGCGCGGAAGTTCCCGTCGATGGCGGCTTCACCGCCATGACAATATAGTGGGCGGCTGCGGCGATTGGTTGATTGCTTCTTCGGACGCTATGGTGACTGGATGAATCAAGAATTCGAACCCCGCGTAATACGCGTTCTCTCGGCCGTGGTCAACCTGCCTGTCGAGCAGTTGTCCGGTGATTCGGGACCCGACACGGTTCCGGGTTGGGACTCGGCGTCGCATCTGAGTTTGGTGCTTGCCCTCGAGGCCGAGTTCGGCACGGCCTTCACCGATGAAGAGGTTACCGACATGCTGTCAGTCAACCTGATTTGTACGATCCTCGGCGAGCGCCAGAACGCGTGGCGTTTGTGAACCGTCGGCACGCCGTTGAGGATGCTGCGGCACTCAGCTGACATGCACTGGCTTCTACGTCGGCTCGTCCAGCTACCGAACTATATCGCGCGGCGTGCGCGCCGATTGTGGTACGCACAGAGATTGCAAGGCCTCGGACCAGGCGCCGACTTGGGACCTCACCTACTCGTTCTCGGCGCCGACAGGATTCGCGTCGGCGCGAACTTTTCGTGTTGGCGGCTGTGCACGCTCGCGGCCGCCGGCGGCCGGCTGGAGATCGGCGACCGCGTGTCGCTTAACGCCAACGTCTATCTCAATGCATGTGGGGGCCACATCACGATCGGCAGCGACGTGCTGATTGGGCCCAATGTCGTCATGCGGGCGACCGACCACATCTTCACCGACCCAGCTCGGCCGATCCGGGAACAGGGGCACACCGCAGGCAACATTGCGATCGAGGATGATGTGTGGCTGGGTTCCAATGTGACCATTGTGGGCGGCGTCCGCATCGGCCGCGGATCGGTGGTCGCGGCGGGAGCGGTGGTGACGCGCGATGTTGAACCGGGTTCGATCGTGGGCGGAGTCCCCGCCAGGCTGCTGAAAAAGCGGGGTAGCGAGGTGTCCGAATGATTGTGACTGCCTGCGATCTCCTCGCCCTGGGGATGGACGCCTGTGACAGGTTTCATGTTCTCAATGTGCAGCCCATTCTTGTTCGCACTAAACCCGACGGCACGGCTGTGACGCGCGTTGACACCGAGATCGACCTTTTCTTGCGCGCGCGCTTGATACGTGTGGTGCCAGACGCGGGGTGGTTGTCGGAAGAGAGTGGCGCCGATCCCGATCGGCTCACTCGCTCGTGCTGCTGGGTCGTCGATCCGCTGGACGGCACGAAGGAGTTCGCTCGAGGCATTCCTGAGTGTGCGATATCGGTTGCACTGGTTCACCACGGGGTTGCGGTTGCGGCAGTGGTCGTCAATCCCTTCAACGGGCTGGCCGCGGCGTGCGGCACCGATGGCACCTGGATCGCCTCTGGAGAGGGATCCAGCCGGCCGCGCGCGGCAAGCCTGATGACTGCCGGCGCCAGTGTCAGCCGCACGGAAGTGGAAGACGGTTCGATCACGCCGTTTCTTGAGCGGGTCGGGACCGCGCGCCCGATTGGCAGTGTGGCGTACAAGCTGTTGCGCGTCGCGGTTGGCCTCGACGACTTGACGTTCTCGGTACAGCCTAAGTCTGAATGGGACATCTGCGGCGGCGTGGCCCTTCTCGCGGCGCAGGGATTGGCGTTCGAGCGGCTCGACGGCCGGACCCAGGTGTTCAATCAGGCTGCGACGCGGATTCCGGTGGGGTTCGTCGCTGGCCCTCCTCACCTTGCCCGCGAACTTGCCAGCCAACTCCGATCGGCGCTGCCGACTGAGGGTGCCTCCTGATGGTGCCGCGACATACGTCACGTGCGATCGATGTTGCCCGGGGTCTGGCCGCGCTGGGCGTGATCTGGGGACACGCCATCTACAACCTCGGCATACCACTCGAATTGAACGGTGCCTTCTGGGTTTGGGTGTTCCTGCCGATTAGTGGCTACCTCGTTGGGCGTAGTTTCACCGATGGCGGTTATCGACTCGACCTTGCCGGCTTTGGTCGTTTTCTCCGGAACCGTTCCCTTCGCATCGTCCCGTTGGCGACGCTGGCGCTCGTGATTGGCCTTACCATTCACCTGGCGGCCGGTGTGGCTGTGCCCGATGGTGCCTGGCGCCAGTTTCTCTTCGTGCCAGCCGGCAACGACATGTCATTGGTCGGACCACTCTGGACGGTTGCGGCCGAGATTCAGTTCTACGTACTGGCCGTGGTGCTGGTGCCGCTGATGGCCGGCGCTTGGCGGCTGGCCGGCGGGGTCGGCGGTCTCACTCTCTGGATCCTGATCGTTGCGGCCTGGGTTGCATCCGTAGCGGATGCCGGGGGACAGCCCCGCACGCTGATCGGCAATCTGGCGTTCTTCGTGTTCGGCCTGCTGCTCGCTTCCGCCCGTCCCTTGCGCATGCGCTACGTGCGCACCATGCAAGTCGTGTTGGTGGCCGCGGCCGCCGGACTCGCGTGGTGGCTCCAGAACTACAAGGCTGAATACTTCTGGCGTTGGGGCCCGCACACGGGGTGGCCGCTTGGCGGCGGGGCGGCCTGCGCCATATTCATCACCGCCGCGGTGGTACTGCTCGGCGTCCTGAATGAGGAGCCATCGGAGTCGTGGCGCCGCCCGCCGCATGGCTTGATCCTGCGGGCTTTGGCATGGTGCGGGTTCTACACATACGGCATCTACGTCTGGCACTCGATCCTGGCCGTGTTCAACTATCAGGTCGTTCATATCCCGCCCGGCCCGGTGCGCCTCGCGCTGCTCTTGATCGCGGTGCCGCTCGCGCCGCTCAGTTATCGCTGGTTGGAACAGCCCTTCTTGCGCCTCAAGTCGTCTCGATCGCGTGACGCGGCGACGGACAACAAACTCATGCCGTCACCGGGTGCCGCCCATGTCGTCTGATACACGCGTCGTTCTCGTCACCGGTGGTGGCCGTGGCATTGGCGCCGCCATTTCGCGGGCGTTCATCGCCGACGGCGATCGCGTCGCCATTGCCTCGCGCACTGACGATGGCCTTGCAGCCGCCCTCGGCGCGTCCGCTTGCCACATCGCCGCGGATGCCGCCGATGCCGCGCAGGTGAACGCCGCGGTGGCGCGGGTCGTCTCCTGGGGCGGCCGCCTCGACGTGGTGATCAACAACGCCGGCATGTCGGCGTGGCGTCCGCTCGAGCAGATTGACGACGCCTTCTGGGCGCAGATGCTCGCGGTCAACCTGTCGAGCGTCCTCTACGTGTGCCGTGCCGCCGCTCCGCATCTCGCGGGTGGCGCCGCGATCGTCAATGTCTCGAGCCTGGCCGGCAAGCGAGGCAGTGCCAACAACGCGGCGTACTGCGCCGCGAAGTTTGGCGTCAACGGCCTGACGCAGTCGCTGGCCAAGGAGCTCGGCCCCCGCGGCGTCCGCGTCAATGCCGTGTGCCCGGTGTATGTCGATACGGCGGGATTGCGCGAGGCGCTACTGGAGCCGGCGGCGCCGCCGGCCGGCGGCGGCGTCGACGCGTATCTCGCCGAGTTTGCCCGCACGCAGGCAGCACTGCGGCGGTTGCCGACGGGCGAAGAAGTGGCGGCGGCTTGTCTAATGCTTTCTGGGCCTGGCGCGTCGGCCATCACGGGTCAGTGCGTCAACGTCGATTGCGGCGTCCTACCCCAGTGAGCGGACCAGGGTCGCACACGTTCCAACCTGTGCCTTACTAGCTGTGAGTATTTCGGTGCCTGTGCCTTCATATACGGTTGTCATTCCCGCTCGCATGGCGTCGTCACGCTATCCCGGCAAGCCGCTCGAGTTGATTCTCGGCTTGCCGATGGTCGAGCACGTGCGGCGGCGGGCGCTGCTGGCGGCCGGCGCCTCAGAGGTCGTCGTCGCCACCTGTGACGACAGCATTCTTGCTGCGGTCACGGCGGCCGGTGGCCGGGCCGTGATGACCGCCGACACCCACGAGCGTTGCACCGATCGCATTGAGGAGGCCATGCGCTCGCTGCCCGGTGAGATCGTGGTCATGGTGCAGGGCGACGAGCCGCTGTTGATGCCCGATGCGGTCTCGCGGATCGCGCAGCCGTTGCTCGATCGCGCCGACGTGAGCTGCACCAACCTGCTGTCGCCGCTCGAGAGCGACGCCGATCTCGACAACCCGAACATTGTGAAGGCCGCCTGCGATCGGTCCGGCCGCATCATGTTTTTCACCCGCGCCCGGATTCCGTACTACCGCAGCCGCGTCGACTGTCCGATCTACCGGCAGACCGGCATCATGGGGTTCCGCACCGGCCTGTTGCGCGCCTACGCGGCGATGCCCGAAACGCCGTTCGAGCGCGCCGAGTCGGTCGACATGCTGCGCCTGCTCGAGCACGGCCATGCGATTCAGGGCGTCGTGGTCGACTATCCGACGGTCGGCGTCGACCGGCCGGAGGACGTGCCGCTGGTCGAGCGCATTCTCCGCGAGAATGCGGTCCAGCGCGATATTCACGCCCGCATCCAAGGGAGAGGTCCGGTCCAATGACGCGACGTTTACGCGCCGGGATCGTCGGTTACGGCTACATGGGCGAAATTCGCCGCCGCAACATCGATGAGCTCGACGGTCTCGAGCTGGTCGGCGTCGTCGATCCGTTTGCCGCCGGCCGGCTGCCGGCGAGCGTGGCGGTTTACGATTCGTACCAGGAGCTGGTCGCGGCCGGCATCGACGCGCTGTTTGTCTGCACGCCGAACCACGTGACGCCCGAAGCCGTGATCTACGGCCTCGAGCACGGCTGCCATGTCTTCAGCGAGAAGCCGCCGGGCCGGACGCTCGGCGACATCCAGCGCATTGTCGACGCGGAGCGGCGCCATCCGGAACTGAAGCTGGTGTTCGGCTTCAACCATCGCTATCACCCCGGCATCACCGACGCCAAGGCGATCGTCGACAGCGGTTCGCTCGGGCGAATCCTGACCTTGCGCGGGGTCTACGGCAAGTCGGGCGGTCAGGGCTTCGAGCGATCCTGGCGGAACAATCCGGCGGAGGGTGGCGGCGGCATTCTGCTGGATCAAGGCATCCACATGCTCGACCTGTTCCGTTTTTTCTGCGGTGACTTCGACGAAGTGGTTGGCTTCATCAATGCCGCCTACTGGGAGATTCCGGTCGAGGACAACGCGATGGTCCTGCTGCGCAACCGCGCCGGCCAGGTCGCGCATCTCCACTCGTCGGCGACGTCGTGGAAGCACACGTTCCGGCTCGAGATTGGGCTCGAGCGCGGCTACCTGACGATCAGTGGTCTGTTGTCCAAGACCGGCAGCTACGGCCGCGAAACCTTGCTGGTCGGCCGCCGTCCCGCCAGCGGGGAAGCCTCAGCGCTCGGCAATCCGCGTGAAGAGCTGACCTACTACGACAGCGACCCGTCGTGGATCGCCCAGGTCGACCGCTTCGTCGACTGCATCCTGACCAACACGCCGGTGACCGAGAGCAGCGCCCACGACGCGCTGCGCGTAATGGAGATCGTCGACACGGTGTACCGGAGTGCGGCCGAGCGGTCGCCGCGGGGAGTGACGTCATGAAGACCGTTGTGTCGCTGCAGGATCTGCTCGACGGCGAAATCCGGCCGCAGGCGCTGATCGCCGAGTATCAGGGATTGGTCGACCGCGACCTCAGGCAATGGTGGGCGGCGCATCCGCTTCGCGCGGTGCCGTGCCCGGCGTGCCAGAGCGATCGATCGACGCCGGCCTTCGAGCGGTTCGGCGCCCGTTACTGCCAGTGCGAGGGCTGTGCCTCGTTGTTCGTCTCGCCGCGCCCGGACGAAGCGGCGCTGGTCGAGTTCTACCGCGATGCACCGGCGGCGAAGTTCTGGCGCGAGCGGATCTGGCCGACCACGGCGGCGACGCGCCGCGAGAAGCTGGCGCGGCCCCGCGCGGAGTGGGTCAACGAAGGGCTTGCCGAGTATGCGCCGAAGGCGGTCAGTGGTCTCGACATCAGTCCGTACGGTGGCGCCGTGGCCGAAGAACTGGCGCGCGCCGGACGGCCGATGATGGCGGCAGCGTGGCTGGCCGATCTCGATATTCCGTCGCCGGTCGACGGTGTCACCGTGCGGCCGTCGCTCATCACCGGTCTGTCGGCAATCGGGCCAAGGGATTTCGTGACCGCGTTCGACGTCCTCGACCGCGCCGCGGACGTCCCGGCGCTGATGGCCGCGGTCGCCGAGGTGTTGCCGCCCGGCGGACTGTTGTTCCTCACGGCGACCAACGCCGATGGCTTCGACCTGCAGGTCCTGTGGTCCAAGGCGCCGACGCTGGCGCCTCCCGACAAGCTCAACGTGTTGTCGGTCGACGGCCTGCTGAAGCTGCTGTCGGGTCCGGAATGGGAAGTGCTGGAGTTCAGCACCCCAGGCTTGTTCGATGTCGAGCAAGTGCGGCGGGCGGTCGCCGCCGACCCCACCGGTGATTGGCCCAGGCCGGTGCGCCGTTTGCTGGCGCGCGGCGGCGGCGCGCTCGACGATTTCCAGGAATTCCTCCAGCGCCATCGCCTGGCGTCATTTGCCCGCCTCGTCGTGCGGCGGCGGTAAGAGAAGGGACGAAGCCAGTGCTCGCAGCCGAGATCAAAGCCAAGCTGAAGCGGGGCGAAGTGAGCCTCGGGTCGTGGATGTCCATGGCCCATGTGTCGATCGCCGAGATCCTCGCTTCGGCGGGATACGACTGGGTGGTGATCGAGACCGAACACACCGCGATCGACAACCACGAGGTGTTGCGCCTGCTGCCCGCAATCGAACATGCCGGGGCGGTACCGCTCGTGCGGCTGGCATGGAACGACGCCATCCAGTGCAAGGCCGTGCTCGATTCCGGCGCTGCCGGGGTGCTGGTGCCCATGGTGAATTCGCGCACCGAAGCCGAGCTCGCCGTGAAAGCAGTGAAGTACCCGCCGATGGGTACCCGCGGCGTCGGCCTCGCGCGGGCGCAACATTACGGTGAGCGGTTCGCCGAGTACGTTGCGCAGGCCAACGATTCGACCTTGCTAATCGTGCAGATCGAGCACGTGGATGCAGTGCGCAACATTGAGGAGATTCTCGACGTGCCCGGCATCGACGGCACGTTCATCGGACCGTACGACCTGTCCATGTCGATGGGCCTACCCGGCCAGCTCGACCATCCCGATATTCTGCAGGCACGTCGCCGCGTCCTCGAGGCCACCAAGGCCCGGGGCCTTGCACCGGGTATCCACCTGGTGCATCCGGACCGGGCAGTTGCCGACATTGCTTCGGTCATCGCCGAGGGCTACCAGTTCATCGCCCTGGGTACCGACATTCTGTTCCTGGGCGATTCGTGCCGCGCCGTCCAGCGCGCCACGGCCGCCGCGGTGTCAGCCGTCGCGCCGAAGTGAGCCGCGTCCGCGCACTGGTTCTCGATTTCGATGGTGTGATCCTCGAGTCGAACGATCTGAAGACGGCGGCATTCGACGCCGTGTTTTCGCGGTTTCCCGAACACCAGGCCGCGATGATGGCGTTTCACCACGCTCATGTCGCCGAATCACGCTACGTCAAGTTCCGGCACCTGGCGACCGCACATCTCGGCCGGCCTGCCGATGACCCGATCGTCGAAGAGCTGGTCACTGGATTTTCAACCGAGATGCAGGCCCGTCTTGCACGGTGCCCGATGGTCGCAGGCGCCGACGCGTTCCTGGATCGCGTGCGCGGCCGCTTACCGTTGTACCTCGCCTCGATGACTCCCGCCGCCGAACTCGACGACCTGCTGGCGCTTCGTGGTCTGCGGGCGACCTTTACTGGGGTCTACGGATGCCCGCCGTGGCCCAAGGAGCAGGCCTTGAACGAAATTGTGGCCGTGCACGGCCGCGACGGACTGCTGTTCATCGGCGATTCGGCTGGCGATCAACGCGCGGCCGCGCGGACCGGCATCGAATTCATCGGCCGTGACAGCGGCTTGCCGTTCGACGAGCCGCTTCCGCGGTCGTATCCCAACATGGTCGAACTCCTCTCAGCCATCGACGAGCGTTTGCCATGACTACGCCGATGCGCGAGAACGACATCAGGCCCAAGGCGCTGCTCGACGAGTTCTTTGCCCGCTTGAAGCGTGACGCGGATCGCCTGGCGGCGCGCCGCGCCTCGTTCGTCGACGTGCCTTGTGGCCTGTGCGGATCGGCCGACAGCGCTCAGACCTTCGTGAAAGACGGATTCCCTTATCGCACCTGCAGCTCGTGCAGCTCGCTGTTTGCCAGCCCGCGCCCGACCGAAGCCGCCCTGATCGACTACGCGGAGACCTCCGAAGCGGTGGAATTCTGGAGCACGCATTTTTATCGCGAGACCGCGGCCGCTCGCCGGGAGCGGATGTTCCGGCCGCGCGCCGCGCTCGCCATGGAGATCGCCTCGCGCTACGGGCTGACCGGTGAGGTCAGAGCCGCTGACGTCGGTGCCGGCTACGGCCTGTTCCTGCTCGAACTGCAGGCGATTGCTCCGGCGTGGTCGCTCACGGCAATCGAACCGGATCAGCGGTTGGCAGCCGTCTGTCGCGAACATGGGCTCGAGGTCGATCAGCGGTGGGTGGAGCAGATCGGCGATGGCGAGCTGGGCATGGATTTCGTCGCCGCCTTCGAGGTGATCGAGCACGTGTTCGATCCGGCGGCGTTCATCGACGCCTGCCGGCGGCTGCTGCGGCCAGGCGGTATCGCGCTCGTCACGACGCTCACCATTTCCGGATTCGATCTCCAGGTGCTCGGCGCCGCATCGCGCTCAATCACGCCGCCTCAGCACTTGAATTTCCCTTCGGTCGCGGCAGTGGCGCGGCTGGCGGCGCGCACCGGCTTCGAGGTCGTTGAAGTGTCCACGCCCGGGCAGCTCGACGTCGATATCGTTCGTAACGTCTATCTTGAACATCCGGAGTTCGTGCAGGACGCCTTCGCGCGCTCTATGGCCATGGCGGGTGACGAGACGCGACAGGCCTTCCAAGCCTTCTTACGCGAGCATCGCATGAGCTCGCATCTGAGGTGCGTGCTTCGCCGTGTGCGGTGACGGCTCGGCGGCTGCTGGTCCTCGACTCGTACGATGCATCGATCGTGCGGCAGATTACCGGCGACGGCCGGGACTGGGATGTCCTGCTGCTGGGCATCGATGAACGGTGGTTCCGGCGGCTGTCGCCGGAGCTGGTGCCGGCCGACGATCGCGTGCGCTACCTGGACCTGACGAGCGTCGCCGCGCAGGCGCACGAGCAGGTCCGTGAGTTCGTGCTCGGGACGGTTGCCATGCTGGGGCACCAGCCGGTCGACGGCGTACCACTATGGCAGGCGCTCGCATCGGCCGGCTCATCGTGGTGG
Organism: uncultured Bifidobacteriaceae bacterium; assembly: GCA_964356125.1. Lineage (GTDB taxonomy): Bacteria > Acidobacteriota > Vicinamibacteria > Vicinamibacterales > JAMQPK01 > JAMQPK01. The sequence continues at coordinate 46,249 of CAYHHH010000008.1, forward strand.
TACCTCGAAACCACTGAGAAGGGCCCTTACCGGACGCCGCTCGTGTCTCAGCTCTACGCGCTCGCGCTCTTCGCGCAGGTCCGGGAGCGCACGAGGTATACCTCCCATGTCGTCGCCACGCGCCATTCGTGGCTGGCGCGCGCGGCCTCGTCCCTCGATCGCTGCGCCGTCTCTCGACTCGGCGCCTCGCTGCCGGCGCCACCCTCACAGCCACGGCGCGACTATCTGCGGCATGCGGCCACCGCCGCCGCGACCGTCGCGGTCGCACGGCTTGCCGCCTGGCGCGGACGATGGCCTCGTATCGCGTTGCCGGCTGGACGAACCTGGGTGTTCAGTTTTCTGCCGGCATGGTGGACCAGACCGTTGGACCCGCAGTTGGCCAGCGAGCGTTTTTTCCCGGCGCCACCTGCCGGGGTTGCGTTTGTCGGCTGGGTCCACACGCCGCAGTTGCTGTGGCGGTCGCGACGGGAGTTGGCCGAGGTGATCGCCGCCCGGCAGATTCTGGTGCTCAACCGGCTCGTGCCATGGCGGACTGTGCTTGGGCTCCTGTCGCCTCGGCGGTTCTTCCGTTTCATGCGCATCGTTGATGGCATTCGGCGGCTGCCCGAGTTGAAGTTCGCCGGTGTCGATGCCGGGCCGGTGGTGGCGCGCGACCTCGAACGCTCGCTGACGGGCGGCGAAGTCTTTCAAGACCAGATGCTGGCTGAAGCAATGGCGCGGTTTGCGCGCCAGCAGCAGCCCCGCATAGTGGCCTATCGAGCAGAGTTTCAACCGGCGGAGCAAGCCGTGCTGACAGGTCTGCGAGGGCTGTCTCGCGCCGTGGGCTTTGTCCACTATCCGTTCGGCCGCCGTTACCTTTCGATGTACGAATCGCCAGCAACAACCAGCCCGGGAACTCCTGAACGCTTGGCGCCCGACGCGTTCATCAGTTGCGGCGCCGTCGGACGGGAGCACCTGATCGACGCCGGCTACCAGGCGGAGCGCATTGCGCTCTGCGGCCCGCAGCGTCACCCGAACCTGGTGACGCGGCTGCGGCAGCCGATCGATCGCACCGCGACGCGAGGCGCGCTCGGTCTCGATCCCGGCACGCCCGTTATGCTGGTGGCGATTGCGATCGAGCAAGCGGACACGGAAGCGTTGTTCGGAGCGCTCCTGGACGCGCTCGACGCCTTTGGCCCGTGGCGGATCTGGATTCGCACACATCCCAACCGTCCCGGCGGAGATTCCGCCCTGAAGTACGCGCTGGCATCGCTTGGGCCTGAGCGCGCGGTCTTGGTTCCCGACGCCGTTTCACTCTATGACACGTTGATCGCGAGCGATGTGTTGGTGACGATCGGTTCGACCCTCGCATTCGAGGCCCTGGCCCTTGGATGTCAGGCGATCGCCTTCGAAACGCCGGCCACGTATGCCGCGACCTCGCTCGCCGAGTTTTCGGACGCGATCCACGTCGTGCACGATGCGGCAGAGCTGCAGCGGGCGCTCGATGAGATCATTGGCCGCGCCCCAGCGGCGCTGGCGCGGCAAGCGTGCTGGCATCGTACGGTGACCCGGATGCTTGGCGACCTGTCGACCCCGCTCCCGCGACAGTTTGACCACGCCATGGCCGGACTCGGCCTGGCGCCAATGCCCGAAGGAGAATCATGACGTTCGCAGCGCAGTATTTTAAAGAAGCCATCCAGATCCTGGAACAACTTGACGCCGCCGCAGTCGAGCGGATGGCCGACGTGCTCGTCGATCTCCGCACCCGTGGCGGCCGCCTGTTCCTGCTCGGCGTGGGCGGCGGCGCCGGCCACGCTTCGCACGCGGTCAACGACTTTCGGAAGATCGCCGGCATCGAGGCGTATTCGCCGGTCGACAACGTCTCGGAGCTGACCGCGCGCGCCAACGACGAAGGTTGGGACACCACCTTTGCCGCGTGGCTCGCCGGCAGCCGCCTCAGGGCCGAGGATGCGGTTCTGGTGTTTTCGGTCGGCGGCGGCAGCCTCGACAAGAACGTCAGCGCCAACATCGTTCGCGCCCTGGAGCTCGCCGTCGAGCGCAAGGCCACTGTTCTCGGCATCGTCGGCCGCGATGGTGGCTTCACCGCCAAGGTCGCGACCGCCTGTGTCATCGTGCCGACCGTGAATCCGGCGCACGTGACGCCTCATACCGAATCGTTCCAGGCCCTGGTCTGGCACGCGCTGGTGGCGCACCCGAAGCTTCAGCAGGTTACGAACAAGTGGGAATCGCTCAAGTGAGCGTGACGACAAGAGCCGGAGGCACGCAATGAAGCTGCGATTCATGCGGGATCGAACGCCGGAAGACTTCGCCGAGCCGACGGCGCTGCCGGAGTCCGCCGAACAGGCAAGCCGCTGGCAAGGCGACAACCGGGCGTGGTGGGAAGCGCATCCGATGCGCTATGACTTCACCGAGTCGCACGAAGCGGCGGAACTGACGCCGGCGTTCTTCGACGAAGTCGACGCCCGGTTCTTCCAGAGCGCTGCCGAAGAGTTCCCGTGGACGCGCGTGCCGTTCGACAACTTTGTCGACTTTTCCTCGCTGGCCGACAAGCGCGTTCTCGAGATTGGCGTCGGTTGCGGCACGCACGCCGAACTGTTGTCGCGCCACGCCGGCGAGTACGTTGGCATCGACCTGACCGGCTACGCCGTTCGCGCGACCAACACGCGACTGGCGTTGCGCGGCCTGCCGGCGCGGGCCGTCGAGATGGACGCCGAGCACATGGACTTTCCCGATGCCTCATTCGACCTGGTCTGGTCGTGGGGAGTCATTCATCACTCGTCCAATACCCGGCAGATTCTGAGTGAAATTGCGCGTGTGCTGAAGCCACAGGGCCGCTGCACTGTCATGATCTACCACACGAGTCCGTGGAACACGTTCATTCGCGGCGGGCTGTACTACGGCATCCTGCGCGGCGGCTTCTTGCGGACCCGCTCCGTGCACCGGCTGTTGCAGGAGACCACCGACGGCGCCCTGGCGCGCTACTACACTATCGACGAATGGAAGCGGGAAGCGGCGCCGTTCTTCGAGGTCTCATCGGTGTCGGTGATCGGGCACCGGACGCAGTTGATCCCGCTGGCGGCCGGCCGCTTGAAGAATGCTGTTGGCGCACTGATACCGGGACCGCTTGGCCGCTGGATTACCAACCGGCCGTTCTTCGGCTACATGCTGGTGGCCGACATGACCCGCAAGACGGCGCAGCCGGCAGATGGCTAGCCATACCGCTGCGAGCCTGGCCATCCTGGTGCCCACCAAGGACCGGCCGCAGAAGATCCGAACGCTATTGCAGACCCTGGTGGCACAGTCCTCCGCATGCGCCCGGGTGATCATCATCGATGGCGGTGTCAGCGTTCGCGACGTGGTGATGGAGTTCGCCGATCGGCTGCCGGTCGAGCATCATGCCTGTCTGCCGCCCGGCCAGATCAAGCAGCGTCTCATGGGGTTGGCGATGCTGAACGACGGCACCCCGCTGGTGGCGTTGCTCGACGACGATATCGAACTGGAGCCGGAGGCGGTCGAGAACATGATTGCTTTCTGGAATCGGGTCGAACCGGACACCGCCGCCGTGTCGTTCAACATCGTCAACACCCCGCCCGAGCCGAACACGGCAATCCGGCGACTGTTCTTCCTGGCCGGCCAACGGCCGGGGCAGGTGCTGGCGTCCGGGATGTCGACATCCAATTGCCAGGTGTCATCCGACTGGCGGGTGGAGTGGGTGTGCGGCGGCGCCACGGTGTGGCGGGTGGCCGTACTGCGGGCGCATCCGCAGCGCGTGCTACCGGCAAAGTGGGCGATCGCCGAAGACCTCGCCTACAGCCACCCGATCGGTAGGCAGTTGCCGATGTACGTGTGCGCCGGCGCGCGCGTGCGCCACGAGCATGTATTCGATTACAAGGTGAAGCGTCAGCATCGCTTCCACGGATATACGCAGACGTTGTGGCTCTATCACTTTGTGCAGTCATCGCCATTCCTGTCACTGCCGGCGTTCTACTGGATGACCGTCGGCTCGGCACTGGCCAGGACCTTCGCGACTGCCGGCGGCCGGTTCGAGCACCTGCAGTTCGCGATTGGCCAGTTCGACGCCCTCAAGCGCGGAACCTCCGCCTTGCTGCGCGGCCGCGACATTGGTGAAGTCATCGCCCAGGATGCCGATCGAGACTGACGCCACCGTGGGTCTGGCGCCCGGGCTGGCTGGCCGCGCGGCGAACGTGCTCGCCGTGTTTCTGTTTCCCGTGTTGCTGACCGCGGCGGTGTGCAATCAGCCGCGGCCCTATCCGCTCATCACTCGAATGGGCGAGTTGACTTCGGTGCTGTCAATCGCGATGGCTGGACTGTTGCTGCTGACGACTTTCCCGCGACGCTTTTGGCCCTGGGGAATCCTCGGCTTCGTCCTGGCGCTCAGGTTCCAGCGCCTGGTGAGCCCGTCACCTTCATCGGTGGCCACCCTGACCTACGCTTTTGCCGTCTCATTGCTGTTTGCCGCCGCCGGTGCCGTGATTCTGGCGCGGCATCCAAAGCTGATCAGGAACCAGCTGACGGCGTTCATCGTCGCTTCGGGTCCATTAATGTTGATCCAGCTCTCTGGGGTCTCGGCCTGGGCCCACGTGCTGCGGACCGACCTGCATACCTACGAGGACCGTCTCTATCAGATGGTCCCGGTGCTGTTTGTCCCGCCCGAGGCGGTCGTCATCACGACGCTGCAGGCGCGCCCCGCTGGATTCCTCCACGCCAACAACTTTCTCTCGTTGTTCCTTGCCTTTGCCATGGCGTTGTACTTCGGCCGGCCGTCTCGGGGGCGGATCGCATTCCGCGACGTCATGGTGGTGGGCGTGCTGACGCTTGCCATGTCGAAGACGGCTTTCGTGGTGTTTGTGTTGATGATGGTCGCCATGTCGGTCACGGGAGACCGAGCTCAACGAACGTACGCATTGAGTCTGACCGGCCTGCTGGTGGTCGAGCTGGTCGCCTACCGGACGCTCTTCCCCGGACTATTCGCCTACACCGCATCGCTCGACCTGGCACTGTTGAACCTCGAGCTGAGAATTGCCGATATTCTGCTCGCGTCAGGCAACCCCACCCTGACTGCCCTGGCCAACGAATGGCTGCCGCTCGCGGTTGCGCGGCTGGAGCCATCGAAGATTGGCGCTGAGTCCGCCTATGCCTTGATCGCCGCCTCCGGTGCGGCCGTGGTGTCAATCGCCGTGCTGACGCCTCTGTACCTCCGAGCCCTCAGGCGGTTCGGCCGCCGAAATCCCGACTGGCGGATGGCGGTGATGCTGTCGGCGATTGCCCTTGGCGTAGTGCCGGCGATGACGTCCTTTCTGGGGTCGACGGCGATGGCGTTTCTGTGCGGCTTCGCGGTGCTGCCGCTCGCGGCGGTGTGGGAGCCCCGGTTCGAGCTGCTGATGCGGCGCGCCTTGGAGGCAGCGGCCCCGGCCGCGGCGGGTCGCACCTGAATGGCGGCGCCGATTCGAGTGGCGATCTACGAGCCGTATCCGATGGGTCTCGGTGGCGGCAACCTGCGCACGCAGCTTTACATTTTGCGTGGCATCAATCGCCAGGTCATCGAACCGCTGGTCATCACGCCTGACGCCGCGCCGTTCATCGAGCGGTTCCGGGCGCTCGGTGTCGAATGCCTGGTGGAGCCGCCGCCCGACTCGGTCAATCGGTTCGCCGGTCAGGTGCTGAGGGATTCGCCGCTACGCAAGATCAGGAACGTCTTCGATCTAATGCGCTACAACCTGCGACTGGCCCGGTTGTTCAGGCAGCGCCGTGTCGACGTCCTTTACTGCAACAGCATTCGCGCCGTGCTGCTGGCCGGTCTTGGCGCCCGTCTCGCCGGTGTGCCGGTGCTCTGGTACATCAAGGGGCGGCTGGAGAATCCATGGCTTGATCGCCTGGGCTTTGCCGTCGCCACCCGGATCCTGTTCTTTTGCGCTGCCAATCGCGACGATGACTATCCCGCGCTGGTGGCCCGTTACCAGGACAAGATCGGCATTTTGCGCATCGGTCTCGACCGCACCGCGATCGCGGCAGCGGAACAGAGCGACCGTCAGGCGCTTGCTCGCGAACTCGACATCCGCCCCGGCCGCATCAACGCCATCATGCTGGGGCAGGTCTACCGTCCAAAGGGTCAGCACTACGTACTGGAAGGCCTCCAGGAAGTGGTGCGCGAGTTCCCCAGCTTCATGCTCTACATCGCCGGCGATCACGTGCTCGATCAATATCGCCCGTACCGGGAAGAGCTCGAGCGGATTGTCGCCCGTGACGGCCTGGAAAGGCATGTGCGTTTCATCGGCTGGCGAACCGATGCCCTGCCGATCCTGAGCCTGATGGACATCATGGTCCATCCCTCGCTGAACGAAGGGTTCGGCCGCGCCGTTCTGGAGGCGATGGCCATGGGCCGGGCGGTGGTCGCCTCATCGGTGGGCGGCCTCCGCGAAGCGATCCGCGACGGCGAAAACGGTTTTCTCGTGCCGCCGCGCGACACCGCCGCGTTGATCGACCGCATCCTCCGTCTGGCGCGAGATCCAGATCTGCGCGAGCGTTTCGGGCGCGCGGCGCGCCGCGAAGTGTTCGCACACTACCTGATCGACGACAAGGTCTGCGAGTTGCAGCAGATCTGGCTTCAGATGGCGGGACGCGCCTGATATGTGCGGCGTTGCAGGCGAGTTGACGTTCGACGGCCGTCCGGCATCAGCCGACGCGGTTCGGGCGATGACGGACGCGCTGCAGCATCGCGGCCCGGACGATGCCGGCTTGTACTGCGATGGCCCGATCGGCCTCGGCCACCGGCGGCTTGCCATCATCGACCTGTCGCCGGGCGGGCACCAGCCGATGTGGACGGCTGATGGCCGATTTGCAGTGATCTTCAACGGCGAGATCTACAACTACCAGGAGTTGGCCCGGGAGTTGCTCGCCACCGGGTACCGATTCCAGAACCAGAGCGATACCGAAGTACTGCTCGCAGCCGTCGCGACCTGGGGCGTCGAGCGCGCGCTACAGCGCTTCATCGGCATGTTCGCGTTCGCCCTGTGGGACAGCCGGGAGCGGATCCTGACCCTGTGCCGCGACCGCGTTGGGATCAAGCCCCTGCACTATTTTGTCGACGGCACACGGCTGCTGTTTGCGTCTGAGCTCAAGGCGATCGTCGTGCATCCCAGCTTCCAGCGCACGGTGAACCCCGCTGCGGTCGCTCAGTTCCTCTCGATCGGCTACATCGTCGCGCCGGCGACCATCTACGATCGCACCTACAAGCTGCCGGCGGCGTGCTATGCGCGCGTGACCGAGGACGGCCGCGTCTCGCTGCATCGGTACTGGAGCCTTGACCAGGTTCAACGCGGGGCCTTTCACGGCACGCTCGAAGACGCTGCTGCTGAACTCGACATCCTGGCCGAAAGCGCGTTTCGCTACCGGTTGGTGTCAGACGTGCCGGTCGGCGTGTTCCTCTCGGGCGGCACCGATTCGTCGTATCTTGCCGGCGTCCTGCGCCGCCGCATTGGCGCCGACCTGCTGCACCTGACCATCGGTTTTCATAACGAGGCGTTTGACGAGAGCGCGAAAGCGCGGCAGGTCGCCGAGACCCTGGGCGTGCGTCACCAGGTGCGCTACCTGGACGCAACGCAGGCGCAGGGCATGCTTGAGCGCTTCGTCGAGGTCTACGACGAGCCGTTCAGCGACACTTCCGGCCTGCCGACGCTGCTGGTATCGGCGATGGCTCGTGAGTACGTGAAGGTGGTGCTGTCGGCTGACGGCGGGGACGAGCAGTTCAGTGGCTATCCCAGTTACGTGGAGTACGCGGCCCGGTCCGACAGCATGCGAATGGTGCCGTCGATGGTGCGCCGGGCGTTGGCCTCGGCGCTTCGTGCCCTGCCACTGGCCGCCGTCGCGTCGGCCTGGTCGGCCCGCGACGCCTCGGGCCTGAGGCCCCAGGCAGTCGCCCGTCTCGAGAAAGGCATCGAGCTCATCGGCGCCGTGTCGGTGGCCGATGTCCTGCAGCTTATGAACGAGAAAGCGTGGCCGTTCTCGAAGGTCGGTGGCTTGATGGCGGGTCAACCAACGGTTGATCCCGCGGCCGGGACACCGCTCGCCTTCCTGCACGGTGACCTTCGCGGCCACCGCCTGGTCGACGCCATGATGCGCACCGACTACGCCATGTTCCTGGCCGACGATGTCCTCACCAAAGTGGACCGGGCGTCGATGGCGGCGTCCCTCGAGTGCCGCGATCCCTTTCTCGATCACCGCATCGCCGAGTTCGCCTTCTCCCTGCCGCTGGAGTTCCTCACATCGCGAGGTGAACAGAAACACATCCTCAAGAACGCGCTGCGGTCATGGCTGGCCGAGCCGATCGTCTCCGCCCCCAAGCGCGGCTTCATGATCCCGTTGTACCAATGGCTACGCGGGCCGTGGCGGCCGATGGTGGAGCGGCACCTCTCGGCTGCCGCCATCGAACGCGCCGGCCTGCTCGACGTTGCTGCGACCCGCGCCGCGGTCGACGGGTTCTACGCCAGGCCCGGCTTGCGTGCCGAGCGCATCATGTCACTGCTGCTGCTGCAAATGTGGGCCGGGCGCTGGAGTGGTTGACCTCGTGACGGACGACCTGCGCGATCGCGACGCGATCGCGGCGGCGCTGGCGGCCGCCACCGGCCAGGCGGTTGTCGAGACCGGCGCCCTTTCGCGCAATCACTTCTCGTTTCTGTTTCGGGCGCAACTGGCCTCCGGCCTGCGAGTCATGGTGAAGGTGCCGAAAACCGACCTACGCCAGCGGTCCGACGGTCTGCTGGCGCTGACCAGCGCCGATCGCGCGCTGGGCAGGGCCGAGTTTGACAGTTTGACCTTTCTTCAGCAGGAGTGGCAGGGCGACGATGTCAACGTGCGGTGGGTGCGTCCGGTCGCCTACCTGGCGCCGTTCAACGCGGTGGTCACCGAATGGGTGGAGGCTGACGAGGTCTGTGAGCGCTACCGTGCGCGCACGCTGCGGCAGTGGCTTGGCAACCGCTCCGCAGGGCGCGAGCTGACCAGCGCGCTAGCGGGATTTGGCACCGCACTGGCGCACCTGCATCAGCGGCATGGCCGCCCACTCTCGCTGCCCGGGGAGCCGATGGCGGTGCGGCTCGACGACTATGCCCGACGGCTGATATCGAAGCGTGGCCCCGACCCGGTGCTGAGGGGCATCAACCTCGCGGCATCCCGCATCGCCGGGGAGTGCTGGGACACGCTCGAGACGCCCACGCTCAAAGGCATCGACATCCGCAATGTTCTCGAAGACCGCTCGGGCTCGACCTGGTTGCTCGATCCCGGTAAGATTAAGTGCACCGCTAGGGAGGCCGACCTCGCGCGATTCCTCCTCACCTGGCGCATTCTGTTCTGGGGGACTCCCTGGTTCGCGTTTGGTGCGAGGCCGCATCCAGCGGTCGAAGGGGCGTTCGTGGCCGCGTATTGGCAGGATCAGCCCCACGCCCGGCGCGCGATGTACGCGTACGAGCTGAAGGAAACCCTCAAGCACTGGCTGACCGCTCTCGATTCGCTCGCGATCAAGATGTGGCCGCGTCCGATCACGTCCGCCGCGTGTCGTGGCTACATCGACCCCTTTTACCGCCATCAAGTGGAGCGCCTGTTGCGGGCCCTGGCATGACCGACTACGAGCGCGACACCCGGCACGCCTACCAGACGCGTGCGCGTGCGATGTCCTATCGTGATTATCAGCAGCGCGACTGGTCGTGGGGGCGGCTGTCGACGGTGATGGAGCAACGTGCGCTGCGGCGGATGATGCGGCCGTTGCTGCATCCCGACGACCTCGTGCTCGACATGCCGTGCGGCACCGGTATTCTGGCCCCCCTGCTGACGGCGGCGCGGGCTCGGGTGGTGGCGGCGGATATCTCGACCGAGATGATGGCGCTGGCCCTTGAAACTTATGCTGCCACCTGCGTCGCCCACGCCCAGGCCGACATCACCGCGCTGCCATTCCGCAGCGGCAGCATCGATACGGTCATGACGATCGGGTTCATGCACCGGGTGCCGCCGGGCGTCCGTCGCGCGGCGTTGCAGGAGATCGCCCGGGTGTCCCGGCGGTTCGCCATCGTGTCGTTCAGTCTTGACTCGCCACTGCAGCGCGTCAAGCACGCCGTGCTGCGCGCCGTCACGTCACGCCACGTCCCCGCGCCGAGTCCCGCTCACGGCGGACAGGTCGAGGCCGAGATTCGTGCTGCCGGCTGCCGGGTGGCCGCCCGGGTCGCCATCCTGCCGTGGCTGTCGGCCGAGTGGCTCTACCTGATTGAGAAGACGGAACCTCCGGCGTGAGAATCATGGGCCGGCCTGTTCGCCGCTACGTCGCCAACCTTGCCCGCCTGCACCTGCACGTCCGCGACGTCGCGCGGACGATCGTGCTCTTCAAGCAGCCGTGGTCGGTGCTCCGCGACTATGTGCGCCGCCAGCCGCCCGCGTCGGGCTGCCTCGAGTTGCGTTCGGGCCTGCGGATCTTCGTATCGCACGATCCGCTCGACGTGGTGACGGTCGTCGGCATCTTCGTGCGCCGCGACTACGGGCTGGTCGAAGCTGGTAGCGAGGTGATCGACATTGGCGCCAACATTGGCGTGTTCACGCTGTTTGCCGCGCATTGCGGCGCGGCGCGCGTCCACTGTTACGAGCCCAGCGCCGAGGCCTTTGCCTGTCTCGCCCGGAACGTGCGCGAGAACGCACTGGAGTCACGCGTCGCCGCCCACCAAGTGGCCGTCGGCGCCGGTCCCGAGCGCTCCGTGATGTTTCCGCGCCAGTCGAGCGTCTTCAACGCGATCGGTGCCACCCGCGACGGCGAATGCGACCCGGTTCGCCTCGAGACGCTGGCCACGGTCGTCGCGCGGCTCGATCGTCCGGCACTGATCAAGCTCGATTGCGAGGGTGAAGAAGAGTTCATCCTTTCCGACGCCAGCGACGACACGGTCCGGAAGGTCACGCGCATTCGCTTCGAGTATCACAAGGGACGCGGCGCCGCGATCATGGCGAACCTTGTCGCGCGGGGCTTTGCGGTCGAACATGTGTGGGCCGCCGACGACAAGGGCGGCCTAGTCTGGATGCGCCGCCTCGATAGCGTGGCGGCACGGCCATGACGCTAGCCCTGATTTGCCCAGATGGCTTGTCGGTGCTGCTGTTTTGCAAGGGCATCATCAAGATTCTCCGCCGTGACGGCGCGACCCGCGTGGTGGTCGTGACGGAGGCGGGCCCGCATCGCGCCGAGCTCGAGGCTCTGGGGGTGAGCGTTCGCGACCTGCCGATGGACCGATTCATCGACCCGGCGGGCGATCTGGTCTTCGTCTGGCGGCTGACCCGGATCCTGCGGGAGGAGCGCTGCACCGCCGTGCTGAACTTCTCGACTAAGTCCAACATCTACGGCGCGATGGCCGCACGGCTGGCCGGGGTCCCGGCCGTTGTGTCGCACGTCGTCGGTCTCGGGGCCTCGTTCTTGCCCGACCGCTCGTGGCGGGGGATCGCCATGCGCGCGACGATGCGCGGGCTCTACCGCCTGTGTGGACGTCTGAGCGACTACGTGTGGTTCACCAATCGCAACGATCGGGAGTACTTTATCGAGCGCGGGTTGGTGCCGGCGGCCAAGACCCTGCTGACGCGGAACTACCTTGACACCACTGAATACGTGGCAGAGCGGGAGTCCACGGCGGAGGTTGCCGGCCTGCGGCTCGAACTCGGGCTCGCCCCCGGGCACGTGGTGGTGGTGATGGTGGCGCGGTTGATCTGGCCAAAGGGCGTGCGGGAGTTCGCCGATGCGGCGCGGCTGCTGCGCGACTCGCACCCCGCGCTGCGGTTCTTGCTCGTCGCTCCGCCCGAGCCGCCCAGCCTGCAGACCGTTCCCGAAGCATTTGTCCGCGAACGCGAGCAAGACGGCAACTTTCGCTGGCTTGGCTTCCGCCGCGATGTCCGCCGGGTCTACGCCCTCACCGATATCGGCGTGCTGCCGTCGTACTACAAGGAAGGCGGCTATCCGCGGGCCCTGCTGGAACCAATGTCGATGGGCAAACCGATCATTACCACCACCAGTGATGACTGCCGCGGTACCGTAGACGATGGCGTCAATGGCCTGCTGGTACCGCCGCGTGACGCCGTCGCGCTGGCAACGGCGATCGCCAGGCTCGCAGATGACGCGTCGTTGCGCGTGCGGTTCGGGCTGGCGTCACGCCGCAAAGTGGTCGCCGAGTTCGAGGAGAGCACCATCCTGCGAGGCGCCCTGCGCCAAGCCGGTCTTTTGCCCGACGCGTCTGAGGCATGAACCTCTACACTTTCGCCAAGGCCGCGCTGTTGCCGGGTACGCTCGGGTTCCTGTTCATTGGACTGGCCACGGGATTGGCGTGCTTGCGATGGCCCCGGACAAATGGTCTGGCGCGCCGCTGGCTGTGGCTGCTGGTCTTGGGGTACGTTGCGATGAGTATGCCGGGCGGCGCCTGCGGTTTGGAATCAATGGTCTCGGCGGGCTATGCGCCCGTGAACGACCCGCGGCAGCTCGAGGGTTTGGGCGGCGTGATTGTGCTCGATGGTGGCACTGCGCGACTCGGCCGTGACGGCCTTGCGAGTGCTGTCCCCGTTCGGGTTAGCGTCGAGCGAGGGCTCGAGGCCGCGCGCGTTTACCGGATGATGGCGGCGCCGCTGGTGGTCGTGACCGGCGGAGCATACGAGCGGGTGACTGGTATCCCGGAGGGGGCCAGCCTGGCCAATCTCCTGGTCGAACTGGGCGTGCCGCGCGATCGAATCATGCTCGATGACCAATCCCGCAGCACGGCGGAAAGCGCTAGAAACGTGCCTCGGCTGTTGCGGCAGCAGGGCATCGAGCGCTGGGCCCTCGTGACGTCGGCCGTGCACATGCGGCGATCAGTGCGCGCGTTCGGCGCCGAGGCGGGAGTTGCGGCGCCAGCGCCGGTGAGTTGCGGCGCCCGAAACTGGTGGCTCCCGCAGCCGGGTTCGCTCGAGCGCAGTTATCAGGCCCTCTATGAAGCTGTGGGTCTTCCCTATTACATTGTCCGTGGCTGGATCGACTAGTTGACTGGGCAAGTGATACCCTCGTCTCCGCTGCGGGCCATGTGCCCCGCACGGTTAGCTGGCTGGTAGCGAAACCTCATGACAGACGACATGCAAACGGTTGAACAGCGCAAGCTCGAAGAGATTGCCTTCCACGACAAGCTCCGTGAAGGCCAGCACGAACAACGCTGGTCGCCAGAGGCCGAAGCCCGAGTCAAGGACGATCCGCTATGGTCGAATTTCAAGTTCTATTCGATCGAAGCCGATAGCCTCGCACTCATGCGAAAGTGGGTTGGTGAGCGGCTGCCTGGTGCGACCGTGTTGGACTACTGTTGTGGCAATGGCGACGAGGCTCTGGCGGCCGGTCACAACGGTGCCCGGCGCGTCACCGGCATCGACATCTCGCCGGTGTCGATCGATAACTGCCGTGGGCGCGCGCAGCTGGAAGGCTTGAGCGGGGTGATCGACTTCCAAGTAATGGATGCCGAGGCGCTCGATTTCCCGGACGCCCATTTTGACCTGATCATGGAATACGGCGTTCTTCATCACCTGGAACTCGACAAGGGGATGGCCGAACTCGCACGGGTAATGAAACCGGGCGGCGCCATGGTGTGCACCGAAACGCTGGGCCACAACCCTCTGATCCGTTGGTATCGCCGCCGCACTCCTGACCTGCGGACGGCGTGGGAGGTCGAGCACATTCTGACCCGCCCCAGCTTCGAAATCATGCGACGGCACTTCGGAAAAATAGAGATGTCGTTCTTCCATTTGGCGACCTTAGCCGCCGTCCCGTTGCGGCACACCCCCCTGTTTGGACCGGCGCTGGCGGTGCTGCGGGCGGTGGACCGCGCCGCACTGAGTGTGCCGGGCCTCCAGTGGCACGCCTGGCAGATCGTCTTCAAGCTTTCGGAGCCGATCCGTCGTGGCTGACAGCGCTCCGCGCAGCGATCGGTTGCCGTCGCTGGCGCCCGACGACGAGCCATCGCTGGCCTCATATGTGCCGATGGTGCTGACCCACGTCAGGATGGTGACCTTGGTCACCGTCATCGCCGCACTGACCGCCACCGCGTGGGTGTGGGACACGCCGCTGCGTTATCGTGCCGCGGCGCGGCTCGTCGTCACTCCGCCGCGGGTGCCTGACGCCGCGGCGGAAGGTATGGGGATCAGCGTCAACAACTTCCGCACGCTGCTCGAGGGCGATCGGCTCGTCAGTCAGGTCATCGCCGAAACCGGGCTCGACAAGCCTCCGTATAACCTCACGCCGAGCACATTTCGACGAGCGATCCTGAGTATTCAGACGTTGCGCGACACGCGAATCATCGAGGTTGCCGTCACCCTTCGCGATGCGGCGAAAGCAGCAGAAGTCGCTGGAGTGGTCTGTCGAATTGCGATGGAGTTGTGGCAGCGGTTGGCCTCCGGCGAGGGCGCGAGCACGCGCGACGCCTTGACGAAACAGATTGGGAACGCCGGCTCCGAATATGACCGGGCGAACGCAAAGGTCAGGGCGTTTCTCCGGGCCGAACGGCCCGAACAGGCGAAGGTTGAAGCCGAACTCTACCTTGAACACCTGAAACGACTCAAGGGAGTGAGTCAACAGATAGCGATCATCGAGGCACGCAACGATGCGACGGCGAAGGGCTTGAACGGCCAAGAGAAATTCCGCACCGCGCCACAAGCGATTCGCCCCGATGAAGCGGAGATTGCCCTCCGCGATGAGGCCGTCAGCGCGTTCATCAACCCGACCTACGAAGTCCTGGCCCGTGAATTGGCCCAGGGTCGCGTGGCCGTGGCTGGATTGCGCCGCGAAGAACAGGAACTCACTGCGAGAGTTCGGCCCGGGACGGACGGCTCGACGCCGTTGACTCGGCAGGCATTGGTGGAATCTACGCAGGCGCGCCTGCTGAACCAGGAAGCTCTCGCGCGACAAACCACGGAAGCGCTGGCAAGCCTTCTCGCTGGCGCCGAGGTCAGCGGTCTCCAGCGTGCCGCGCAGGTTCAGATTCTAGACGAACCGCGCGTTCCCGATGAGCCCCTGCCGCGGCTCCGGTTGCAGCGCGTCGCGGCGGCGTCGGGGGTGGCCTTGGTCCTCGCTGCGTTGGTGGCGGTGTTTCTAGAGCTGTTTCGTTTCCGTCGTACCTAGGATGGGTGTTGATTCGTTCACACCTGTCGTTTAGTGTACTATGTTGGACGCTGGGATCGCTCGCGTCCCCGTCAATGGCCGGCGACTTCGCGCCCAAATGGACCTGATGGATAACCTCCAGATCAAGATCTTCGCCGACGGCGCCGAACTCGCCGGGATGCTGCAGTTCTATCGCGAACCGTACATCAAGGGATTCACGACGAACCCCACACTGATGCACAAGGCCGGCATCCGCGACTATGCCGGGTTTGCGAGGGAGATCTTGGCGGCGATACCCGATCGTCCGATTTCCTTTGAAGTGTTTTCCGACGAGTTCGACGAGATGGAGCGCCAGGCGCGCGCGATCGCGTCGTGGGGCCAGAACGTCTACGTCAAGATCCCGGTCACCAATACGCGCCGCGAGCCGGCTTACAGGCTGATTCGCAGGCTGTCCGAGGCCGGCGTGCAGGTCAACGTCACCGCACTGATGACACTGGCGCAGGTCCGCGACGTGGTGGAGGCGGTCAAGGATGGAGCGCCCTCGAACATCTCGGTCTTTGCCGGCCGCATCGCCGACACCGGCCGCGATCCGGTGCCCCTGATGGCGGCCGCAGTTGCGCTGTTACAGTTGGCGCCCCGAGCCGAGTTGATCTGGGCGAGTCCGCGCGAACTGCTGAATATTTACCACGCCGATTCGGTCGGCTGTCACATCATCACCGTCACGCACGACGTGCTCAAGAAATTGTCGCTCGTGGGTAAGAACCTCGACGACTATTCATTGGATACCGTGCGCATGTTTCATACTGACGCCCAGCGTGCGGGCTTCGCCCTCTGAGCACAGCCCAGCTTGACTCCTGACTTCCTCGCCCTCACCGAGATCGCTGGCGACGACGTAACCACCGAGCAGGTAGAGCGTCTGGCCCGTCGCTACTACTGGGCGGAGCCGTACTGCCGTGAACGCGATGTCGTCGAAGTGGCCTGCGGCACTGGCCAGGGCGTCGGCCACCTCGCCCGCCACGCGCGCTCCATGGCGGCCGGCGACTACACCGAGCCGTTGCTCGCGATCGCTCGACGTCACTACGGCGCTCGCTTTGACTTCCAGCACTTCGACGCGCAGCAAATGCCGTTTGCGGACCGCTCGCGGGACGTGATCGTGATCTTCGAGGCGCTGTACTACATTCCGTCTCTGGACCGATTCTTTGCCGAATGCGCCCGGGTGCTGCGCCCGGGCGGCGTGCTGCTGATTGCCAGCGCCAACAAGGACTTGTTCGACTTCAATCCGAGCCCGGACAGCTATCGTTACCTCGGTGTCTGCGAGTTCGAGGATGAACTCGCGCGCTTTGGGTTCGCGACGACCTGCTACGGTGATACTCCGGTCGGTAAAGTGTCGGCGCGCCAGCAGCTGCTGCGGCCGGTCAAAGCCATGGCTGCCAGGCTCGGCCTGATTCCCAAATCGATGAAGGGCAAGAAGCTCCTCAAGCGCCTGGTGTTCGGCGGGCTGGTGCCGATGCCGGCGGAGATCACGGCCGCGACCGCGCCGGCGGTGGCCCCGACGCCGTTGCCCGCAGGCCGGCCCGACACGGATCACAAGGTTATTTTTTGCGTCGCCACGCTCGTTCCTGATGGCCCCACTCCTCTGCAATCCTGACTTGCCCCAATGACGCCCCGCTCGATTCCATTCTTTCCATATCCGCAGTTGTTCATGAGCCAGGAACACGAGTTACTGGCCGTCATGACCGACGTGTGCCGCCGTGGCGCTTACATTCAGCAGAGGGACTGCCGTGAGTTCGAGTCGGCGCTGGCGGCGTTTACCGGCGCCAAGCACGCCTTTGGCGTCGCGAACGGCACCGACGCGATCATCATCGGTTTGAAGGCGGCCGGCATCGGCCCCGGCGACGAGGTCATTCTGCCGTCGCATACCTACATTGCGACCGCCGCATCCGTGCACATGGTCGGAGCAATCCCAGTGCTCGCCGAGTGCGGCGCCGACCACATGCTCGACGC
The DNA here is from genome assembly GCA_964356125.1 of uncultured Bifidobacteriaceae bacterium. Taxonomy (GTDB): domain Bacteria; phylum Acidobacteriota; class Vicinamibacteria; order Vicinamibacterales; family JAMQPK01; genus JAMQPK01. The sequence goes on from CAYHHH010000008.1 coordinate 63,389, forward strand.
GGCCGATGCCGAGTCGCGCGTGACCCCGCGTACCAAGGCGATCATGCCGGTGCAGGTGAACGGCCGGACCTGCGACATGGATGCCATGGCGGTGGTCGCGACGCGCAACAATCTTCTGATCTGTGAGGACGCGGCGCAGGGCCTCGGCTCCCGCTTCAATGGTCGGAGCGCCGGCACCTTCGGCGTGTTCGGAACTATCAGTTTCTATCCGGCCAAGCTGCTGGGCTGCTTCGGCGACGGCGGCGCAATTCTCACCAACGACGATCGCGTCGCTGGCCAGATTGCCCTGCTCCGGGATCACGGCCGCAACGACGACGGCCGGGTCGTGGCGTGGGGCTACAACTCCCGCCTCGACAACCTGCAGGCCGCCGTCCTCAATCACAAACTCAGATCGTTCCCCGCCGACATCGAGCGCCGCCGCGCCATCGCCGCGCAGTATCAGTCCGGGCTCGGTGACCTCGCAGAGCTGAACCTGCCGCCCGCGCCCGGCGCCGACCCTCGCCATTTTGATGTCTACCAAAACTACGAGTTCGAAGCCGATCGTCGAGATGCGCTGAAGGCTCACCTCGAGCAGCAGGGCGTGCGGACCATCATCCAATGGGCCGGCACGCCGGTGCATCAGTTCCGCGAACTGGGCTTTACCGTTGAACTGCCGGTCACCGACGCGTTCTTCGCGCGCTGCCTGATGCTGCCGATGAACGTGGCCCTGAGCGACGAGGACGTCGCCTACGTGATCGCCGCGATCAGGAGTTTCTATGGCAGGTAGCCGATGACCTGGCGGAACCTCGGCGAGCTCGCCGACCCGGCGCTGCGCCACGGCCCCATCGACATCAGCGACGAGACACCGGAAGTACTGATCCCGCAGCTGCGCTCGATGCTGCGGATCCGCCGTGCCGAGCAGCACCTCGCCCTGCACCGCCAGGCCGGCCTGATTGGCGGCCCGGTCCACCTGGGTGTCGGTCAGGAAGCGGTGGCCGTCGGTGTCTCGCGGCACCTCCGCCCGTCGGATCGCATCTTCGGCGCCCACCGATCGCATTCCCACGTCCTCGCCCTTGGCTCAAGCCTGCGCGGCCTGTTCGCTGAAGTACTGGGCAAGAGCACTGGCCTGGCGCGCGGGATGGGAGGCTCAATGCACTTGTGGGATCAACCGCGCGGGTTTTTTGGTTCGGTGCCGATCGTGGCCGGCGCCGTGCCGCTGGCGGTCGGCGCCGGACTCGCCGCCAAACTGCAGGGCACTGACGATGTGGCGGTGAGCTATTTCGGTGATGGCGCCGTTGAGGAGGGCGCAGTCCACGAGTCGCTCAATCTCTCGCGCATGCTGAAGGCACCGGTGATCTTTGTCATCGAAAACAATCTGTTCTCAAGTCACATGGAGATCCGCCTGCGACAGCCATTCACCTCGACCGCTCGTTTCGCGGCCGTGAACGACATGCCGGCTGAGGTGGTTGATGGCAACGATGTGGCCGCAGTCGGCGTCGCCGCCGAACGGCTGGTGGCTCGAGCGCGACGGGGAGAGGGACCAGGCCTCATCGAGGCCGTGACCTTCCGCTGGTACGGCCACGTCGATCACCGTGAGGACATCGACGTCGGTGTTAATCGTTCGACTGAAGATTTGGCCAATTGGCGCGCGCGCGATCCGGTTTCGCGGCTGGTCATGGCGATGGAAGAACGCGGGTGGTGGTCGGCGACCCGTCACGAATCGCTGCTGGCCGAAATCGACGCTGAAGTGACGACGGCGTGGGATCAAGCCATGCAAGATCCGTATCCAGACGCTGACACCCTGCTCGGTTGCGTCTACGCGAAGGCGCCGCGGCGATGACACCTGCTACGCAGCGATTCAACTACGGGACCGCCATTCTCGCGGCCTTCGAGTACCTGCTGAGCACACACCCGGAAGTCTTCGTCATCGGCCAGGGACTGTGGAGTCCCTGGTATGTCGGCAACTCGATGACCGAGCTGGACAAGAAGTTCGGGGCCCATCGGGTGATCGATACACCGGTCTCGGAACTGGCCTGTACGGGTGCCGGCGTCGGCGCCGCTCTCGCCGGGATGAAGCCGATCGTCGTGCATCCGCGCGTCGACTTCATGCTCTACGCCATGGACTCGGTCGTCAACCAGGCCGCCAAGTGGAGTCACATGTTCGGGGGGCAGGCGCATCCGGGCGTCACGATCCGAGCGATCATCAATCGCGGCGGTGAACAGGGCGCCCAGCACTCACAAGCCTTGCACGCGTGGTTTGCCCACGTGCCGGGCCTTCGCGTCGTGATGCCGGCCACGGTCGCCGATGCGCGTGACCTGCTGGTGGCTGCGGTGCTGTCGCCCGATCCGGTGATCTACATAGACGATCGCTGGCTCTACGATCAGGAGGAGGAACTGGCGCCCATCACCGTCCTCGATCTTTCGACGGAGGGACCGCGTTGCCTCGCGGAGGGCAGCGACCTGACCATTGCCGCCGCCGGCTTTTCAGTTCGACTCGCGATGCAAGCCCGCGAGATCCTGCAGTCGTGTGGCGTGTCAGCGGAAGTCGTTGACATTCGCGTCCTCAACCCATTTCAACCGGAGGTGGTGGTCACCTCTGTGTCCAAGACGGGCCGGCTGCTCGTGGTTGATGGTGGCTGGCGCAATGGCGGCTTCGCCGGCGAAGTGATGGCGTCGGCGGCCGAACGCCTCGAGCCGTCTGTGTGGCTGGCCAAGCCGGCTCGTGTGACACTGCCAGATGCTCCCGCGCCGTCGTCGCGTGTCCTCGAAGAAATCTACTACCCGACACCGAACGCGGTGGTTGCCGCCGCTCTGGCGATGGTTGGTCGCCGGCAGTGATCAAACGGCTGCTGGACATCGTGGCCGCCGTGGCCGGGCTGGTGCTTGCATCACCGGTCATGCTGCCCGTCATGTTCCTGGTGTGGCGGCAGGATGGCCACTCGCCCTTCTACGTCGCGCCCCGGGTTGGCGAGGGGGACCAGGTGTTCCGAATGATCAAACTGCGTTCGATGATCAAGAACGCTGATCGTACCGGCGTCGATTCCACCGGTGCCGACGACCAGCGCATCACTCCGGTGGGCCATTTCATCCGGCGGTACAAGCTCGACGAAATCACCCAGCTGTGGAATGTTCTGAAGGGCGACATGAGCTTGGTGGGTCCGCGCCCGAACGTCAAGCGGGAGACAGACTTGTACACGCCGATCGAGCGGCGGTTGCTCGAGGTCAAGCCCGGCATCACCGACTTCTCGTCGATCGTGTTTTCGGACGAGGGTGAGATTCTTCGCGACCAGCCCGATCCCGACATCGCTTACAACCAGCTGATCCGGCCGGGCAAGAGTCTGCTTGGCCTCTTCTATGTACAGCACCGGAGCCTGTGGGTCGATGTGAGATTATGCGTCCTCACGCTCGTGGCAGTCGTATCGCGTCGCCGTGCGTTGTCGGGAGTCCACGCGATGCTCCACGGCCTTGCGGCGCCCATTGAACTGTTGGCGCTCGCGTCGCGCCAGGCACCGCTGGTGCCGATGCCGCCGCCAGGAGCGACGCGGCTCGTGACCTCGCGTGACGGCAGCTGGACCTAAAAGAAGCGCCGCAACACGAACGACAGAGCGTAGGCGTGGAACCCGCCGCACATCACTAGCAGAACCAGCGCCCTCCATCGCACCGGCCTGATCGCCGGGCTCGGGCTCGCGACCACCGCCGGTGCGATCCAGGTAATCGCGAGCAGAACCAGGAACCAGCCGATCAAGTAACGGCCGTGCAGGTTGGCCTTCAAGGCGTACGCAGTGACACCGTACGCCGCGATGGTCAGCAGCAGGCCGGCGACGGCCACTCCCAGAGCCGCGAATCGGCGGAGGTTGCCGGTGGTCGCCGTATGGATCGACAGCGCCATCACCATGATGCCGGTCACCAGGACCAGCAAAGTGGTGTAGAGCGGGCCCGGCATCGTGTCGAGCGAGCCGAACCCGATCCAGAAGGCGTTCGCCATGAACGTGCTGTGCGCAGTCAGCCGGAACATGCTCGCCGCCGTGGAGACGACATCCCAGGCGTGACTGCCGAGGGAAGGGACGATCGGGCTCTCGATGTTCTGAACGTCGGGCAAGCGTATCGCCAGGGACGCGATGAATGAGGCCGCGACCGCCAGCGCCGCTACGCCGAGCAACGTGCGGGCCGCCGGCAGGAACAGTGGCCGGCCCCGCAGTGCGACCGCTGCCCCCAGCGGCTTGAGTCCAGCCTCGAGCCCCCAGCCGGCGATGCATGCTGCGGGGATCAGCCAGACCAACGTTGACCAGCTCATTGCCGTCCCGACGAACCCGGCGGTCTGTTCAGGCGTCAAACCCACGAGGGCGGATAGTCGGGCCGCGGAGGGATGGGTGGCAACGAGCGCGACATACTGTTGGAAGTCTGGATTCCACAGCGCCACGCCGAGCGCCGTCGCCCCCGCTGCGAATCCAGTCCAGAACACCCCTGCGCTCCGCAGGGAGTGAGCCCCCCGGCCGGAGCCGACCAATACCCGGATCGCCAGGCTGGTGATCACCATCGGCACCATGGGCAGCGAACTGCGCGCGCCGCCGAGCAACGCCGCCGACGCCAAGCCGAGCGGCAATCCCACCCAATGGGCGCGGGTGTCGCCCAATGCGACGACGACGACGCCGGCAGCAAGCAGGGTGTAGACCGAGGTCAACAATGACGCCTCTGAAAACGTCATCGCAAACGATGGCACGGCCGGCGCGAACAAGAACGACAGACAGATCAATTGGGCGTAGGGCGCACCGGTGAGGTTGGCCAGGAGGCCCGCCGACACCGCAACTGCTGCTCCGAATAGAACCGCGTTGACGAGGCGCATCGCCAAGAACAGGCGCGCCACGGACTGGTTGGGGAGCCATCTGCTGGTGAGTGTCCAGAACCCGGCAGTCAGACTGCTGCGTGCGCCGGTCGGCGCCACTTCGAAAGATGGTGCGTCGGGATAGGGTCGCCCGACATCACGCGATCGGAACTGCCGGTTGGCGGCGCCGCGAATGCGATAGACGTGATTGGTCCTGGCCCAATTGATCGCGTCGTCGATCAGGGCCGGCCTTCCCGTCAGGGTGGCGTAACCGGCGAGATGGTGAGTTTCGTCCGCTGCCTGCAGCGGCGGAATGGTGAGCGCATAGGCGGCCGCCACCGCCGTGGCCAGGCAAAATGCGGCAGCGACCGTGGCCGTCACGAATGTGAGATGACCTTGCCTGCCGAACGGCACAGCTGCCGTAAGTGGGAACGTCGCTGTGCCCGCGAATACCAAGAGGGCGATGGCCCCCACTGCCCACCAAATGCCCCCCGAGCGCGTCGATCCAGTCCACACGTAAGCCAGGAGATTCGCGCGCGACAGTCCGCGATCGGGATGGTCATCGATGAAGACCCCCATGATCGTCGGCGGCGGATCGGGAATCCCCTCCCTGCGCTCGCCGATGTAAATCATGCCGCCGGACCGATCCGCGGGCGCCAGCGGCAACGTGAACAGGCCAAGTGCGCCCGGCCCGCCCATCTTGACAGTCAGCCACAATTCGCCGGTGGGCCGGCCGTCGCTTGGCAGGCAGCGTCCAGTGCGCACGAAGGGTTGGGGGATGCCGTTGTTGATCTCGGCGCCCGGTTGCATCTCGTAGATGCACGGTGTGCCGACCACCTCAAGGCGGCCGGTCGCCGGGTGGCGCGACGCCTTATCGCTTTGATAAAACGTGATGTGGATCTCGGCGTGCCTCAAGATGTCGACCGGCACCGGCGAGAACAGGGACATCTCGTGGATGCGCTCATCGCCCCACGGTGAGATGCGCGAGAACGAAATCGAGAGGGGCTCGGCGGGAACCTTGGGCTCGATCGGCGTCGACTGCCGGTCGGGCGCGCCGGGAGAGAGCAGCGTCCAGATAAGGGGGATGGTGAAGGCGGCCGTTGCCACTCCTGCCCACAGTAACCGCCCCCGGCGCATTCGCTCAGTGTACCATTACTGTTTCCAGCGCCTCACATTGTGATTGCCAAGATCTTATCGACCTTGAAGGCTCGCGGCCTGGCCGGCGTGACCAATGCCGTCAGCCGGCGATTGTTCCATCCGCGGCTCGAGTGCGCGCGGCGGGTCACGCGGGCAGTGGGGGGGCGCTCGGGTCTTGAGATCGGCGGGCCCACCGCGCTCTTCAGCCGTGACGGCCTGCTGCCGGTCTACGCCGCCCTGGGCCGGCTGGCCAACGTGAACTTCAGCGCGCGCACGGTGTGGGAAGGGGTCGTTCACGAAGGGCCGACTTTCGTCTACGACTCGCGCCGGCCGCCAGGGATGCAGTACGTGATGGAGGCCTCGGATCTGGCGCGCTTTGCGGACGGCGATTTCGAGGTGCTATTGTCGTCACATACGTTGGAACACGTCGCCAACCCGCTCGATACGCTGCGAGAATGGATGCGTGTCCTGAGCGCCCGCGGCATCCTGGTCATGGTGCTGCCCCACAAGGAAGGCACCTTCGATCATCGCCGGCCCGTCACACTGCTGGAGCACCTGGTCGACGATGAGCGGCGCGGCACCGGCGAGGACGACCTGACGCACCTGCCGGAGATCCTGGCGCTCCACGACCTCACGCTCGACCCCCAAGCCGGCAATCCCGCCGCCTTCGCGGCCCGCTCGAGTCGAAATCTCGAGAACCGCTGCCTGCACCATCACGTCTTCGACACCGAGTTGGCGATCGCGATGATCGATCATGCCGGACTGCAGATTCTCGAGGCGGAAGCGGCGCTGGCACATCACATCTTCATCATCGCGCGAAAGGCCGCGCCAGGCCTCCGGGTTGACAACGCGAAGTTCGTTGGCCGCGATGCCGCCTATCGACAAACTAGCCCGTTTGCGGCCGATCGCGGATGACCGGCGCCACCCCAACCGCGGACGCCCCGTACGTGCTGGTGGTATCGCTGGCGAAGCGCGACCCGATGTGCACGCTGTTTTTTACGCACTTGGCCGGCCGCGTGCCGATGCGCATCGTGCAGTATCCGGCGGACGACACCGTCGGCCCCCTCAGCGGCGCCAGCGCCGTCGTGATCATCCGCGGACTGTTCGAGTTCGGTCCCCTCATCGCCTGTGCTGAGTGGCTGAAAGTGCCGCTCTACTACTTCCAGGACGACAACTTCATGCTGATTCGAGAGGAGGAGCAGACCTACGGATCGATCTACGAACGCTACACAAACGACGCGGTCCGCTCCATGCTCACGCGGTTCGACGGCGTCCTGCTCGCGACTCCGTCCCTGGTCGACTACTTTCGCGAGCAGCGACTGCACAACCGGCTATGGTTATATCCGCCGGTGGCCGGTCCGTCGCTCAATGCGACCTCCGAAACCGCTGACCGGCCGCTGACCATCGCCTTCTTCGGTGGCCAGCATCGGCGGGAGCCGTTCGTGCGCCATGTCTATCCGGCTATCGTCGATTTGGCGCGCAGCCGGCCGATCAGAATAATCGCCGCCGGCATCGACCCGGAAGCGCTGCCACTGGCTGACGGCGTCGAAGTCGTGTTTCCGAAATATGACGCCTCCTACACGGCAGCGCTGCAGTTGGTCGCCCAATACGGCGTCGACATCCTGGTCCATCCGAGCGCGATCACTGCCAATAACATTTTCAAGAACCCGCATGTCTTGATTAATGCCGGTGTAATAGGGGCGGCCCCGATCTTCACGAACGAGCCTCCGTACGAGGAGGTCGCCGACGCGGGTGTGGCGCTGCTGTGCGAAAACACCCGGGACAGCTGGTACGCAGCACTGTCGAGGCTGGCGGCGGACCCCACCCTACGAGCCTCGATTCGGGAGCGTCTATCGGCGTACTGTGCCACGCACTTCAGCGGTGCGGCCAATGTTCAGATTCTGTCGGACGTGCTGCGGATGCACCCAGCGCCTAGTCCTTCCGCGCGCGCTTGGAGGTACGCATTGGCTACCGCTCGCTTCAGTGCGGCCCGCGTCACCGGTCGGATATCGCGGCTGATCGCGCGATGAGCACACCGGTCCTGCCGTCGGTGCTCTGGGTCACGGGCGCCTATTATCCGGAGTTCAGCGCCGGAGGCTTACAGTGTCAGGCTGCGGCGCGCGTGCTGGACGGACGTGCCCGCCTGAAGGTGCTGACGACCGCCACCACTCAGGGGATCCCTTTCCGTGAGGTGGTCGACGGCGTGTCGGTGTCGCGAGTCATCGTCAGCGTCGCAAGCCGCTGGTCGGTTGTGACTGCCAGCGCGCGCCTCCTGGCAGAGTTGTTTCGTCTCGTGCCGCGTGCGGAACTGGTCCATATCCAAGGGTATTCGACCAAGAACATCCTTGTGGCCGCCGTCTCCCGGCTCTTCGGCCGGCCCATGTTGATCCACTTGCAGACCGCCAGGCATGACGAACCCGAGACCATCCGTGCGCACGGCGCGCTCGCATGGTGGGCGTTTTCGGGGGCGGATGCCTACCTGAGCGTCAGCCCGGGCCTGACCGCCTGCTACCTCGAGGCCGGCCTGCCGGCCGGCCGGATTCGCGAGATCCCAAACGGCGTGGATGCCGTGCGCTTTGCACCGGCGTCACCGGCCGAACGCCAGGCGTTGCGGCGACGACTGCACCTCCCCGAGGATCGCCCGATCGTGCTCTTTGTCGGGGTCATGTCGCCGGACAAGCAGCCCCACGTGCTGTTTGACGCGTGGCTGCGGATGCGGCGCGAAACCGGCATCGCCTCCACGCTGGTCTTCGTCGGCGCCAGCAATCCCACGTTGTATGAACTGGCCGACCGCTTTGTCGATCGGGTGCGCGCGGCGGCTGACGCGTCGGGCTTTGGCGGCGATGTGTTGTTCGTGCCGCCGACAGCGGCCATCGAGGACTACTTCCGTGCCGCCGACGTCTTCGCCATGCCATCGGTGCGCGAGGGCTTGCCGATCGTGCTGCTCGAAGCCATGGCCTGCGGGCTGCCCGCCGTGGCGTCACGCCTGCCGGGGTCCACCGACACGATGATCGAGTCTGGCGTCAATGGCCTGCTCGTGCCGCCCGGTGACGTCGCCGCCTTTGGCGGCGGCCTGGCGGACTTGCTGTCGCAGCCGGCCGAAGCCACCGCCATGGGAGTTAAGGCGCGACGCACGATCGAAGACCGCTATACCATTGAGCGTGTCGCCGAGCAGTGGATGGCAGCCTATAACGAAGTGCTCGGACGGCGGCCCTAAAGGACCGCCCTACACTTCATGAACCGCCAGCACGACATCCTCTGCATCTCGTCGATCGACTGGGACTTTATCTGGCAGGGCCACCAGGAGATCAT
>CAYHHH010000009.1:0-62746 GCA_964356125.1 uncultured Bifidobacteriaceae bacterium
CTGATGGCGCACCACGCGCTCGCCCATGTGCACGTGCACGGTGAGGACCCGCGCGCGCGCCGGCGATCCGAGGCGTGCCGTGTGGTCTTCATTGGGCGCGAGCTGCCCCGGCACCTCGACGACCTCGGCGGCCGTCGACGCCACCGCTGGGCTCCATCGAATGCCGGCGTGCGCAATCTGTTCGCGCGTCATCGCGAGGTCGCGCTGCGCCACATCCTGGAGCGGCGCGTCGGGCTCGACGGCTCCACTGCCGCACGCGGCCAACGCGAGCCCGCCGATCACGGCAATCACTCGGGGCGTCATGGCTGATCTCCTGCACGGTCTGCCATCGTCGGCGCCGTGCTCCACGTACGAAGCAACTCGAACGCGGCACCCGGCTCCGGCGCCGTCGCGAGCGCGAGATCGAACAGGCTTTCGCGCTGGGCGAACAGCGTGCGCGCGTAGGCCAGCCGCGCGTCGGCGAGCATCCTCGTCGCGTCGAGCACCTGCAGCAGCGAGGCTCCACCTTCCTGGTAGGCGGCGAGCGTGAGCTGATGCACGTGTCCGGCGCGGGCCAGAAACGTCTGCTGAAGCTCGGCGAGCTGCCTGGTCAGACGCGTCGCCGCGCCATGCGCGCCCTCCACGCCGGCTCGGACGCTGCGCTCCACCCACACAAGCTCCTGCTCCGCGGCAACCCGCTCGCTCGCCGCGCGCGCGATGGGCCCGCCGTTCAGGTTGAACAACGGAATCGTCACGCTCAGGCCGGCCACGATCGCGCTGCGCCCCTCGACGCGCTTGCTGCCAAACGTGGCGCCGAGCTGCCGCATGGTGAGCGATCGTTCGTACTGCGCTGCCGCAGCCGCCGATGCCGCGCGTGCCCGGCTCGACACGATCTCCGGTCTTCCTTCGCGCGCGGCGGCCAGGACGGCGTCGAGCGCCGGAATCGGCGACACCGCGAGGGCGGGTGGCACGGGAACAGAGGCGCGGATGGCCGCGAGCCCGCCGCGCGCGCGCGCGCCGAGATACGGCGACAGCCGCGCGCGGCTGCGGGTGAACTCCACCTCCGCGAGCACGACGTCGTTCACGGCGCGGGAGAGCTCCACCTCGAGCCGCAGCAGCTCGCCTTCGGCCGTCACCCCTTCGCCAACCCGCGCGCGATTGTAGGAAACGAGCTGCTCCAGCCGATCGCGGTTCTCTTCGGCCTCCTCGTGCAGCACCTGCGCGAGCGCCACACCGAAGAAGGCCCGCACGGTGTCGGCCACCACGAGCCGGCGCGCGAGCATCAGCGAGGCGTTGGCGGCGCGCACGTCCTCCTCGGCGCGGCGCACCCGTGGCGCGCGCTGCAACAGCGACTCGATCGGATAGCTGAAATACAGGGACGATTCCCGCGGCCGATCGTTCTCCATCCAGAACGTGCCGATCGGGTTCGCCAGCGCGCGCATCCCATCCCGCTCGCTGCGAGCGGCATCGGCGCGCGCGTGTGCCGCTTCCACCAACGGGTGCTGGGCGAGGGCCGCCGCCACCACATCCTCGAGCGTCCATACGTGTGACGGCTCCGGCGGTGCGGCCACTTGCGCGACGACACCCGACGCGGGCGCCACGAGCATCACGAGCGCCGCCAGCCACACGCCACGAGACATGCATCCTCCACCAAGACCGGGTGACCCACCCACTTCCGAGCAAGCGAGGTACCACTGCACACGCGTCCACATTCGCGAGCAATTACGCACGCGTCGGTGTTGGTCGCGATCACCCATGTATGGCATGACTGGGGAGTTTTCCAGCTTATTGGGGAAATTTGCGCACCAGGAAATCAGGACGCCGCCAGCTCTTCGAGCGCGTTCTTGTCGATGAGCATAAACCCATCCTTCTCAGTGCGGACGATGTCGTCCTTGCCCCATCGGCTCATGATGCGGATGCACGTCTCGATCGTCGTGCCGGTCAGGTCCGCAAGCTCCTGCCGCGACAAGACCATGGGAATCGCGATGCCCTCTGGCTCGGGGCGCCCGATGTTTTCGCCGAGCTTCAGGAACAGCCGCGCGATGCGTGCTTCCACACGGCCTCCGGTCAACTCCGTCAGGCGGTTGGTCAGCTCGACGAGCCGCTGCGTCAAACCGAAGAGCAAGCCTCGCACGAGTGACGGATGCTGTTCGAGCAGCGCGAAGAACGCCTGACGCGGCGTCAACAGGCACACGGTGTCTTCCAGCGCGATCGCCGATGCGGGAAACGGGCGGCCTTCGTACGCGGCCACGGCGCCGAATGGATCTCCGACGCCGAACAGCTCGAGAATGACGTCCTTGCCCGCCGGCGTCATCTTGACGATCTTCACCCGCCCGCTGACGACGACCGAGAAAAACTCGGACGGCTCCCCCTCCCCGAAAATGGGCTCGCCTTTGGCGTACGTCTTCACATGCGAGACGCCGGCGAGCCGGCTGCGATCCTCCTGGTTGAGTCGCCTGAACATCGACGTTCGCCGGATCGCTTCCTCGATTTCAGCGGTTGTGGACATGCAGGGAATTCTAGCCCAAGGCCCTTCCAATCCGTCACTTACGGCCTATGACGCTCGTCATAGGCGGTGCCCGGCCGCGCACGTAGTCTACGTGCAGCAGGAGGAGTATGACCCGATCGAAATTGGAAAGCTCAACGCTCGGCGACCTCGTCTCACGCGACTCCCGCGCCGGCGCGATTCTCGACCGCTACGGCCTCGACTACTGCTGCGGCGGTGCGCGCAGTCTCGCGGAGAGCTGTCTGGAGCGAGGCATCAATCTCGTCGCGGTGCTGTCGGAGCTGGAAGCGCTCGATCCCGAATCGCGCGAACGCGTCGCCGATGACCCCGCCGCGCTCGTCGACTACATCGTCTTACGCCATCACGCGTACGTCCGCGCATCGTTGCCGATCATTCAGGCGCACCTCACGAAGGTGGTGGCTGCACACGGCGCCAACCACGCGGAGCTGACCCTCGTCGATGCGGAGTTTTCCAAGGCGGCCAAGGAGCTGTCCCAGCACATGGTGAAGGAGGAGCAGGTGCTGTTTCCCCACATTCGCGCGCTGGCCGAGGCGGTTCGCAGCGGCGGGCCGCCGCCCCCGGACATGTTCGGGACCGTCCAGAACCCGATCCGCATGATGGAAATCGAGCACGAGATGGTCGGCGATGTGCTGGCGGCAATTCGTGGGCTGACCGGCGGCTTCCAGCCGCCACCCGATGCGTGCCCGACGTATTGCCTGGTGCTCGAGGAGATCGCAGCCTTCGAGCGCGATTTCGACGCACACGTGCATCTCGAGAACCACGTGCTGTTCCCCAAAGCGGTCGAGCTGGAATCGACCCTCGAGCATGCGACACGCGGGCTGAAATGCCGGCAATCGGAATAGGGACAGGTGACATATGACGACTAGGAATTTCGTGAGAGCACTCGTACTGGCAGGGTCCACCCTCGCGCTTGCGATCGCCGTCAGCGCGTGCCAGCGGCAGAACGCGCCCGCGGGCAGCACAGGAGGGGTACCCGGATTTCTCGATATCAGCGTGCCGCCACACCCGGCTGTGACGGAGGCGGTTCTCGCGCGCGGCAAGGAGATCTACGACCTCAACTGCGCGCATTGCCACGGTGAGAAAGGCGATGGCGCGGGCTACGGGGCGCCGTTCCTCGTGCCGCCGCCCCGCGACTTCGTCGCCGCACAATTCAAATTCCGGACGACGGCGTCCGGTCAACTGCCGACCGATGATGACATCTTCCGCATCATCTCGCGCGGCGCCACCGGCACCGGCATGCCGCCGTGGCAGTACCTGCTCGACGACAGCGATCGCTGGGCGCTCGTCGACTACGTCAAGACGTTCTCGCCGCGGCTGAAAGACAGCCCCGCGCGAACGGCGATGGTGATAGCGGCGCCGCCAAGCGACCACCGAGACATCGAAAACGGCCGCGAGGTGTACGTGAAGATGCAGTGCGCGAAGTGCCACGGCGACGACGGCCGCGGGGTCGGTCCGTCCTCCGCCACGTTGCTCGACGCCAAGGGCAAATACATCAACACGCGGGACTTCACGCTCGCCACGTCGTATCGCACGGGGTTTTCCGAGCGCGAAATCGTCCGGACGATGGAGACCGGCATGAACGGCACGCCGATGCCCTCCTACACGGGCGTCATCTCGCCGAAAGACCAGCACGACATGGTCGCCTACCTGATGACGATGGCGAGCCACGGATCGGGCAATCAACGCCGCCAGAGCGCGCGAAGCATGGAAGGCGTCGGGGAGCCGGCGCGCGTGATTACGGTGCGCGAACATGCGTGGAAGTTCGAACCCTCTGAAATCCGCATCAAGGCAGGCGAGGTCGTGAAGATCGAATTCTCGACGACCGACAACGGTCTCGGCGCCGGTCACGGCTTCGCGCTGGACGGGTTCGACCAGGAAGTGTTCATGAACGGCGCGATGGTCGGGTCGTCGCTGTCGACGACGTTCAAAGTCGACGAACCCGGCCGCTACAACTTCTATTGCTCGACGCAGTGCAGCACAACCGACCTGCATCCACATATGCACGGCACACTGGTGGTCGAATGACCACCGCGAACGGAGAAGGGCTCATGACACGAATCTTTGCCGTCATTCTCGCCGCCATCGTTGCGACCGCGGCCCTCACACAGGCTTTCGGTTGCGCCGACACGGGCTCCGCCCGATCGCGCGCAGCCGAAGACGTCTACGTGGCGCCGGGTGAGCACGACAAGTACTACGCGTTCCTGTCGGGAGGACAGAGCGGCTCTGTCTTTGTCGTCGGTATCCCTTCCGGACGGCTCATCCGAGAAATTCCTGTGTTCGAGCCGAGAGCGGCGTACGGATACGCCGTTCATCCAAACGACCCGCGCCGGCGCCAGCTCGAAGAGACCGGTGGCGCGTGGGGCGACACGCACCATCCGGCACCGTCGGAAACCGACGGGGTGTACGACGGAAAGTATCTGTGGATTAACGATCTCGCCAACGGCCGGCTCGCGCGTGTCCGCCTCGACGTCTTCGAGACCGATCGCATCCTGAAGATTCCAAACATGCAAGGGGCGCACGGCATCGCCGTGATCTCGCCGAATACGAAGTACATCGGCGTGAACGGCGAGTTCGAGCAACCCACCGATGGCCTTGCGACAAACCCAGCGCCATACACGTCAGTCGTGTCGTTCATCGACCCCGATTCGATGGCGGTGAAGTTCCAGGTGCGCGTCAACGGCAACATCGACATCGCCGACAGCTCGAAAGACGGAAAATATTTCTTCGCGACCGTCTACAACCTCGAGCAGGGCAAGACGATGGGGGGCATGATTCAGTTCGATCGCGACGCGCTCGCCGCCGTCGACATCGCCGCCGCCGAAAAAGCGGTCGCCGACGGCAAGGCGGTCGTCCGCAACGGCGTGCCCATCATCGACCCCGAGAATGCGCCCGGCGTGCTAACGCTGATTCCGGTTCCGAAGAACCCGCACGGCGTCAACGTCACGCCGGACGGACGATACGTGGTCGCCAGCGGGAAGCTCTCTCCGACGGTCTCCATCATCGATGCCAGGACGCTGAAGATTGTGGCGGAGCCGGAAGTCGGCCTCGGACCGCTGCACACGACGTTCGACAATCGCGGCAACGCCTACACGTCGCTGTTCCTCGACAGCCAGGTCGTGAAGTGGAATATCGACAAAGCGGTCGCCGGCGCCGACGACTACATCGTCGACCGCATCAACGTGCACTACAACATCGGCCACCTGCAGGCATCGGGTGGCGAGACGATGAAGCCGACGGGCGATTTCCTCCTGGCGCTCAACAAGCTCTCGAAGGATCAGTACCTGCCGGTCGGGCCCGACATGCCCGAAGCGCAGGAGCTGATCGATATTTCCGGCGAGAAGATGCGGATGATCGGCGCCTTCCCGACGCCGCCGGAGCCCCACGATGCGGTCTTCATGCCGGCCACGTTACTCAAAGGCAAGGTCAAGCAGGTGTTCGACCTCGAAGAGCATTCCATCAAAGAGGGCCAGGAGAGCGTCACGCGCACCGGGCCCAACGCCGTGACCGTGAACATGACGATGATCCGCAGCGCGTATACGCCCGAGACCATCGAAGTGCGCGAAGGCGATCGCGTGACGTTCCGGATGACGAACGTTGAAACCATCCGCGACATGACGCACGGATTTGCGCTTCCGGATCATGGCCTCAACGTGTCGCTGCCGCCGGGCGCCACGAGGGAGATCACCATCGACACGCCGAAGCCCGGCGTCTACTGGTTCTACTGCACGAACTTCTGCAGCGCGCTGCATCTGGAGATGCGCGGCCGTCTCGTCGTGCAGCCGAAGGACGGACCCGTCAAAATGAGCGACTGGCGCGCGGGCCAGAACGTCGTCGGCATGCAGGTGCCAGGGGTGCCGTCAACGGAGAAAGGCAATGCCCGCTAACCGCCGTCTCTTCTTCGCAGCGGCCGTCCTCGTGGTGGCCGCTGCGTGGCTTCCCTACTGGGGATTCGTGATGTCGGCGCCCCAGTACCCGGACGAGAGCCTCGTGCTCAACATCTCGCGCCAGGGCATTACTGGTGATGTGCAGGAAGTCGAGACGCTGCAGCAGTACATCGGTGTGCAGTTTCCGAAACACCTTTCGGAGCTCGAATGGCTCGTGCCGGCTATGCTTGCACTAGCCGTCGTGCTCGCGATCGGCGGCGTCGCCGGCGCCGGACTCGCGGGGCAAATCATCCGCTGGACCGCCGTGGGATTGTTTATCGCGCTGCTCGCTTTCTGTGCGGTGACGGTACAGCGAAACCTCTATGCGGTCGGCCACAACCGCAATCCCGACGCGCCGATCACCGCGATCAAGGACTTCACGCCGCGATTCATCGGGCCGACGAAAGTCGGCAACTTCACGGTGTGGTCGTTCCCGCACGTCGGCGGCCTCGCGCTGGTCGCCGCGCTCTCGCTCGCCGCGTTCGGATCGATGCGAGGCGTCCGGCCATGAAGAAGGTGCTGCTTGCGGCGGCGTTCGCGGTCATGGCGATTCCGGGCGCCGGTGAAGCGCGCGTCTGGACCGTCGGCCGCGGCAGCACGGATTTTCCGCTCATCGCTCCCGCAATCGCGCACGCGGAAGACGGCGATGAGATTCGAATCGGACCAGGCGTCTATCGCGAGGATCTGGTGCTCGCGAAGCGCCTCTCGCTGGTTGGCGTGGGGCGGCCGGTCCTGTTCGGCACGGAGCGCGGCACGGTCATCGACGTGCGCGCCGATGGCTGCACGATCAGCGGTCTCATCATCGATGGCACCGGGGTGGGCGCCGGTAATCAGATGGACGCGGCCGTCCGCCTGACGTCCAACAACAACATCGTCAGCGGCAACGAGATGCGGCGCGTCTTCTATGGGGTCGTCATCGCGGGGGGATCGGGCAACGTCGTCGCCGACAACTCGATCGAAGGGCTGCTCGACCTGCCGTTCGGCCGGCGCGGCGATGGCATCTACGTCTATCAGGGCCCACGCAATCACATCCTGCGTAATCGGGTTGTCGGCCAGCGCGACGCCATCTTCCTGCAGTACGCCCACAACGTGCGCGTCGAGCACAACATCGTCGAGCGCTCGCGATACGGGCTCCACGACATGTTTTCCGACGACACGATCGTGCGTGACAACGTGTTTCGCACGTCGCTCGTCGGCGCCAATATCATGAATTCGAAACGCCTGACGCTCGAGCGAAACGAGTTCGCGCACAACCGCGGCATCACCGCCGTGGGCCTGACCCTTAAGGATTGCGACGGATCGACCGTTTCCGACAACCGGTTTACAGGCAACGCCCGCGGACTGCAGCTCGACGGATCGTCCGGCAATCGATTCGTGAAGAACCGGTTTGCGCAGAACGACGTCGCGGTGCGCCTCCTCGCCAGCGCCGAGCGCAACATGTTCTCGGCCAACGAATTCGTGCAGAACTGGAGCGACGTCGTCGAGAGCGGGCGCGACAGCACGAATGCCTGGAGCGTTGCGGGGGTCGGCAATCGCTGGAGCCGCTACAGCGGTTTCGACTTCGACGGCGATGGCGTCGGCGAGTCCGCCCATTCACTGCTCCGCCCGTTCGAGCGCATTGAGGGGGCGAACGAGCTCGCGCGCCTCTATCTGCAGAGTCCCGCGGCTGGCGCGCTCGATCTGGCTGCTCGCAGCGTGCCTGCCTCAGGCGGTGCATCCATCGACGATCACCCACTGACCGGCGCGCCTCAACGCGGAACGGGCCGCGAATGGCTCGTGGCCGCCGCACTCCTGCTCTTTCCACTTCTGCGAGCCGCGCGGCGCATGCGCGCGAAGGTGACGGCATGATCGAGCTGCTTGGACTCAACAAAACGTACGGCACGCGCGCCATCCTCTCGAACGCCTCGCTCACCGTCAGAGGCGGCGAGAGCATCGCCCTCATCGGCGCGAACGGCAGCGGCAAGACGACCACGCTGCGGTGCGCGATCGGGCTTGCGCGGCCTGCGAGCGGTCGCATTCTGATCGACGGCATCGATATGACGGCCCGCCCATGCGACGCACGCGCGAAGCTCAGTTACCTGGCGCAGCGCACAGAATTTCCGAGCACGCTGACCGTCCGTGAAATTCTGTCGGTCGTCGCACAGCTTCGCGGCGCGGATGCCGGCACCGTCGACCGTGAGATTTCTCTGTGCGGTTTAAGCCGGCTGGCGGGACGGACCGTCGGCCAGCTCTCGGGCGGCGAGCGTCAGCGGATTGCCATCGCGGCGCTCTTTATTCCCGATGTTCTCGCCTATGTGCTCGACGAGCCGACGACCAACCTCGACCCGATTGGGGTGCAGGTCCTCGTCGACCGTCTCGCCGCCGCGAGAGACGCTGGGCACGCGGTGTTGTTCACCACACACGCCACCGCGGAGCTTGGCGACCTGGCGACAGCCGTCGCGACGCTGCGCGACGGACAGATTGCCCTGGCTGCACACGATATCCCGCCGGGCGAGCGCCACCTGTCAATGGCGGTCGACGGCCGAGTCGAATCGTGGGTCGGCGCCGCTCTTCGAGCCGGCGCCCGCCGCGCGTGGCCTGGCAGCGGCCGTCTCCACGTCGTTGTGTCAGACGGCTCCGTCAGCGCGTTGCTGGGACGGCTGGAATGCGAGGGGGCGCGCGTCACTGATTACCGGAGCGAAAGCGCGCTCGCGGCCGCGCTCGAAGGGCTGTACACGGAGGAACATCATGATGAAGTCGCGCGTCCTCACAGCGTCGATCGCTGTGTGGCTGATGGCGAGTTGTGGCGCGGCGCGGCCTGGGCCCGAGCCGATTCCGCTGGACCGCGCTAACTGCGCGCGGTGCGGAATGCTGATCTCGAGCGACGCGAACGCCGCGCAGTCGCAGACCGACGGTCAGCCGACGCGGTTCTTCGACGACATCGGATGCCTGGCGGCTGAGCCCGCCGCGCAGGCTGACACCACGCGTCGATACGTGCGCCTCGCATCGGGCGGCTGGGCCACGACCGACGCCGCGTGGTTCGCACGATCGCTCACCGCGAGAACGCCGATGGACTACGGCGTGCTCGCTTTCGCAACCGCAGATGAGGCGCGAGCCGCCGATCGCGATCGACAGGCGCACCAATGGCCGGCGATCGTCGCGCTCGCGAAATCCCGATGACCAGCCCCTTGATGACGATCGCACGCATGGAATTCACGGCCACAGGACGCGTCTGGTGGATTCGCCTGCTGACCGTCGCGTACGCGCTGCTGAGCGTCGCGATGGCATACGCATCGGGCGTCATCGGCGAGACAGAACGCGGTGAAGCGTTCGCGCGGCTCACCGTCGCCGTGCTTCCGCTCGCGCTGACCCTCGTGCCGTTGGCTGCACTGCTGATCGGTGTGACCGGCGCCGCGGCCGACGATGCGACCGGCTTCCTGTTGTCGCAACCGGTGTCGCGTCTGCAACACCTGGCCGGCACGTGGCTCGGCCAGGCCGCCGCCCTGTCCTTCTCAGTGATTGCGGGTTTCGGAACGGGCGGGGTGATCGTGTCGCTGATTTCCCGCGCAAGCGACTTTGGCAGGTTTGGCGTCCTCGTTGCGGCGTGCCTCCTCGCGGCCCTCGCCTTTCTCTCGATTGCCACGCTAATCGTCGCGGCCGTGCGTCACCGAAGCGCCGCGTTGGGCCTCGCCGCGTTCATCTGGTTCGTCGCGGTCATCCTGTACGACGCAGCGATGCTGTCGATTGCGGTCTGGGCGACAGGGGTGAACGGCGCCCGCGTGTTGTTCGTGTCGGTGTTCGGCAACGTGGTGGATCTCGTGCGCGTGCCGACTCTGCTGCTGGCAGGGACGCCGCACGTGCTGGGCGCCGCGGGTGAGAGCTGGCTGCGCGCGCTTGGTGGTCCAGAGCCGGCCGCGCTGCTGTCAGTCTCTGTCCTGGCGGCGTGGATCCTGGCTCCTCTCGCACTGGCCCTGAAAATTCATTCGGTCCGGGACGTATAAGAGGCGGCGATCGGCTGGCATATGATGAGCGGCGTGGCCACTACCGCCGCCGTCGCCGAAGCCGTGCGCACGGTGATCGATCCGGAGTTGGGCATCAATCTGGTCGATCTCGGCCTGGTGTATCAGATCGTCACCGCGCCCGATCGCGTCCGCATCGTGCTCACGATGACGAGCCCCGCCTGTCCCTTGAGCGAGTACATAAAGAAGCTGGTCAATCAGGCGGTGCATGCGACAGTGACCGATGCGGGCGAAGTGGAGGTCTCGATCGTGCTGGATCCACCGTGGTCGCCCGAGATGATGTCGGCCGAGGCGCGTCGTGAGCTCAACCTCGATCTCTAACAACCCCAGGAACGTCCGCCCACGGCTTCCGATGCTGGCCGCCGGCATGCTGTCGATGGCCTATGGCACGTGGCTCGGACTCGTGCGCATCGGATGGAACCTGCCACTGCCCTCGCCTGACGATTTGATCGGCCACGGACCGCTGATGGTGTGCGGATTCCTGGGCACGCTGATCAGCCTGGAGCGCGCGGTCGCGCTCGGGTCGCCGTGGGGATACGCCGCGCCGGCCGCGGTTGCTGCAGGCACGCTGAGTCTGATTATCGGAGGGCCTCCCTCTATCGCGCCTGCGCTCGTCACCCTCGGCAGCGGCGTGCTCGTCGCCATCTACGTCGCAGTATGGTTACGGCAGCCCTCCCTCTTCATCGCCACAATGGGCATCGGCGCCACGATGTGGCTGGGCGGCAACCTTCGCTGGCTGACAGGCGCAGCGATCCTGCGCGTCGCCATGTGGTGGCTGGCATTCCTCGTGCTGACGATCGCCGGTGAACGCCTCGAGCTGAACCGCGTGCTGCGTCCAACGCCGCTGGTGCGCTCTGCATTCATCCTGTCGGTATCGGGCATCATTGGCGGCGTTGCGGCAACCATACGATGGCCGGAGATGGGGGTGCGCCTTGTCGGCGCCGGGCTGATTGCACTGGCGATGTGGCTGTTCCTCAACGACGTCGCTCGACGCACCGTGCGGCAGAGCGGCCTTACGAGGTTCATCGCCGTCTGCCTGCTGGCCGGCTACGGGTGGATGATGGTTGGAGGGATTATCGCGATCGTCAGCGGCACCTCGACCACGGGGCCGGTCTACGATGCGCTGCTCCACTCGATATTTCTGGGCTTCGTGATATCGATGGTCTTCGGCCATGCGCCGATCATCTTCCCGGCGATCGTCGGCATACCTGTGCCGTATCGTCCGGCGTTCTTTCTCCATGTCGGGTTGCTGCACGCGTCGGTTCTGCTGAGGATCGTGGGCGATCTTGTCGACGTGCTCGGTCGCTGGCGTGTCTGGGGCGGTCTGCTCAGTGCGATCGCGCTGTCGATATTCGTTGTCAACACCGTTCGCGCCGTCGCCTCGCACCCGCGGCGGATCTGACGGCCGCCATACAGGACTGCTACGAACGACCGCGCAAGTTCCTGGCCGCAGCGGGTGCTGGTCCGTGCCAGCGCACAACCTGCGGCTTGCGCCACAGGTACGGATTCGGGATCACCAGAATGTGCACGAGCCGCGTGAACGGGAACACCGCGACGATGAGGAACGCGTTGATGATGTGAAACTTGATCGGCCAGGGAAGAGCCGCGACGAGCGCCACGTCCGGATGCAGCCGCACGATCGACCAGAGGTACGGCGCGCCAAGGGCCGCATACCACGACGATCCCCACGGATACAGCACCGCGATCAACACTCCGCCGCCGACTTGCGCCATCAGGAGTGCGAGTATGAGCCAGTCGCCGGCACTGGTAACCGTCCGTAACCTGCCGTTCGTGGCCCGCCGGCCGATCAACGCCGCAAGCCCGATCGCGGTCAGCATGCCGAACACCAGTGCCGTAACCTCCAGCACGTACAGTCGCAGCGGTCTGCTGTTCCAGGCGAGCACGGTGCGCGGAATCAGCAGCCCGACGACGTGGCCCGCGAGCACGACGAGGATTCCGTAATGAAACGGAACCATCCCCCAGAAATGCTGCCGGTTCTCCAGGAACTGGGACGAGAGGCTCGAATAGGTGAACGAGCGCTCGATATAGCGCTGGATGGTCAGAATGAAAAATACGGCGAACGCGACGTACGGGAGCGTGCCGAACAAAAGAATATCGATGGCTGCTGCGCTAAGCATGAACGCTCTCCTGGATCGCACGCATCAGATGACGGAACGGGGTTCCGGCGGCATCGAGTGCTGCGGCCATCTTCGCGAGCGCTGCGTGCAGCTCCTCCCGTGCCAGCGGCATGGCGTCCGACGGCAGACCCGCCGCAAGCTGCAGCACGTAGCTCAGATGGTCGGGCAGCTCGGTCGCCTCCTCGATGCCGTGCCTCTCGAGCGCGTGCCTCATTCGCACCAGAAATGCTCCTCGCTCGTACTGCTCGCCGAAGAGGTGCCATCCAAGCTCCAGCGGGCACACAGGGTTGAGGTCGAACGCGCGGGTGTAGAGCTCCTGCAGCTGCCCGAGCGACAGGTTTTCGACTGCTGTCGCAAATGCATCGATGGCCTGTGCGGCCTGCGGCGACACGCTGGCCAGCTCATCGGCCGCGGCGAGCAGCGTCGTCCGGTACTCGCGGCTCGGATAGGTGACCAAATCGGCCAGCAGCGTGCAGGCGTGATGCCGGGCTGTCGTCAAATTCCCCTCCTCGGTCCCTGCAGAAACCCGAAGCCCGCCTGCTGTTTGTGTTCGAGCGGATCCTCCAGCATCTGAATCGCTTCTTCCCGGTGCGCGGGCGGCACCACGAAACGATCGTCGAACGTGCACAGCGACGTCAGGCGATAAATGGCTTCCGCCTCGACAGGCGAGCAGTCGGCTTCCTTCAGCATCCGCTCCGCGGCATCCATCGGCACGTCGCCGACGGTGACCGCGCGGCGGTACCACCGCACCGCTTTCTGTTTGCGCAGCGCGTAGCGCACGCCGTCTTCGTGGCCGGCGCCGAACAGGCTCGCGAGAAACGCCATCGGCACACGCGCCTGCTCGATGTCGTGAAACAGATCGTCTGAGACCCCGTCGACCCCGTGTACGGTGCTCTGCGCCATCACCGGTGACATCGGCGGCACGTAAAACAGCATCGGCAGCGTGCGGTACTCGATGTGGGGCGGCAGCGCCACTTTCCAGACCTTCACGAACTGATAGACAGGCGACCTCTGCGCTGACAGGATGACGTCATCGTGGATGCCGTTGACGCGCGCAGCGGCGATCACCTCGGGATCGTTCGGGTCGAGCACGAGCGACCGGTGTCCCTCTACCAGCTCGGCGTCCGGCATTTTGGCCACCTCTTCGATGCGCGCCGCGTCGTACAGCAGCACACCGAGGTACCGGATTCGGCCGACACAGGAATGGAAGCACGCTGGCGCCTGCCCCGTTTCCAGGCGCGGGTAGCAGAGGATGCATTTCTCGGACTTGCCCGTCTGCCAGTTGTAGAACACTTTCTTGTACGGGCACGCCGCAATGCACGCGCGCCACGCGCGGCAGCGGTTCTGATCGACCAGCACGATGCCGTCTTCGCCGCGCTTGTACAGCGCGCCTGACGGACAGGCGGCGACGCACGACGGGTTCAGACAGTGGTTGCAGATGCGGGGGAAGTAGAACATCACGAGGCGCTCAACCGCGAACAACTGCTGGCGCTGCTCCTCGGTGAGGCCGTCGAGGTTCTTGTCGTTCTCCGCGTAAATCGGCGACCCCGCCAGGTCGTCGTCCCAATTCGGCCCCGATGTGATCTCGATCGGCTGCCCGGTCACCATCGAGATCGGCCGCGCGGTCGGCTGATCGTCGCCAGCCGGCGCGTTGAAGAGGTTCTGGTAATCGTAGGTCCACGGCTCGTAATAGTCCTCCATCGACGGAAGCCGCGGCGTATGGAAGATGTTGGCCACGATCTGCGCCTTGCTGGTGGAGCGCATCTTCAGCTCTCCGTCTTCCACTTTCCACCCGCCGCGGTACTTGTCCTGGTCTTCCCACCGCTTTGGATAGCCGGTCCCCGGCTTGGTCTCCACGTTGTTCCACCACATGTATTCGGTGCCTTTGCGATCGGTCCAGATGTTCTTGCAGGCGACGCTGCAGGTATGGCACCCGATGCACTTGTCGAGATGAAACACCATTGAAATCTGCGATCGCACGTCCATCCGGCCCCCCGTTACCATTTCAGCTCCGCCAGTTTCCGCACCAGAACGTGCGTGTCCCGGTTGCAGCCGACGGGGCCCCAGTAGTTGAAGTGATAGGTGAACTGGCCGTACCCGCCAATCATGAGGTTCGGCTTCAGCCTCGTTCGCGTGAGGCTGTTATGGCCGCCGGCCCGGCGGCCGCCGCGCAGCGGCGACTTCGGCACGCTGATCGTCCGCTCCGGCGCGTGATACTGAATGCCGATGCCACGCGGTATCCGCGCGCTGACGACGGCGCGGGTCACCACGACACCGTTATCGTTAAAAATCTCCACCCAGTCGTTGTCTTTCACGCCAATCTCGTCGGCGTCGCGCTCGTTCATCCAGAACGGCTCGACGCCTCTGGAGAGCGTCGACATCCGCGGGTTGTCGCTGTAGGTCGAGTGGATCTGCCACTTGCCGTGCGGTGTCATGTAGTTCAACAGCAACCCCGGCGCATCGCGTTCGGTAAAATTCAGGTCCCACGATCGCGCAATCAACGGCTTGGGCTTGTAGGTGGGCAGATGCTCGCCGAACTCCAGATAGGCCGGATGGTCGAGATAGAAGTGCTGGCGTCCGGTCAGCGTGCGCCACGGCACGAGACACTCGAGGTTGTAGGTGAACGGAGAGTAGGCGCGGCCGTTTTCCGTGAGACCCGACCACATCGGGCTGTTCAGCAGACGCTGCGGTCGTGCCTGCAGCCCCTCGTAGCTCGCGCGCACACCGCGATTCTTCTCGGCCAGATGCGCGAGCGGCCTCCCAACCTTCTCTTCCATGTTCTTGTACGAGCGATAGGCCAGCTCGCCGTTGGTGACCGTCGCGAAACGGAGAATCATCTCGCACGCCTCCTCGTCTCTTTCGATCGAGGGGTAGACGGCGCCGTTCCACGTCACGGTCGGATGGTTCCGCAGCGTTTCGTCGTACAAATCGTCGACGGCATAACTGGTGCCGTGCGCGCCAAGGCCGTTGGCGCGGACCAGCGGCCCGAACGAAATGAATTGCCGGTGCACGTTCTTGTAGTCACGCGTGACCACCCGAAGACCCGGCATCGTCTTCCCGGGTATCGCCGGCACCTCGCCGGTCCGCCAGTCCGCGATCGACGGTTGAGCGATCTCGGCGGCAGAATCGTGGGCGAGCGGCGCGGCGACGATGTCACGGACAGGGTCTGGCAGGTGCGTCGCGGCCAACGTCGAAAACCGCTCGGCTATCGCGCGGAAGATCTGCCAGTCGCTCTTCGACTCCCAGCACGGAGGTACGGCGGCCGACAGCGGATGGATGAAGCTGTGCATGTCGGTCGAGTTGAGATCCGCTTTCTCGTACCATGTGGCGGCGGGGAGGACGATGTCCGAGTACAGCGCAGAGGTGTCCATCCTGAAGTTCAGATCGACAACCAGGTCCATCTTCCCTTCCGGCGCATGCTCGTGCCACACGACCTCATGAGCCGTATCGCGGGCCAGGGGCTCGGCGACGGAGTTGTTGTGCGTCCCGAGGTAGTGCTTCAGGAAGAACTCGTGTCCCTTCGCGCTCGCCATGAGCGCGTTCCCCCGCCAGATGAACCACACGCGCGGCCAGTTCTCAGGCGCATCAGGATCGTCGATGGAGAACTTCAGCCGCCCGGCCTTGAGCTCACCGACGGTGTAATCAACGATCGCTGCGGGCGTATCGGCGCCGGCCTGAACGGCCGCATCGGCCACGGCGAGCGGGCTGCGATCGAACTGCGGAAAGAATGGAAGCCATCCCGAGCGCACGGCCTGCGCCTGGACGGCCATGGTGTGCCCGCGGCGAATGCCCTCGCGCCCGTTCGCGGCGGGCATCGTGTTGTAGTCGGTGTAGGCGCCTTCGTATCGCCACTGGTCGGTGTGCACGTAGTGAAAGCTCGGCGAGTTCTGGAGCCGCGGCGCGGGATACCAGTCGCGCGCGAAGGCGATGGCACCCCACGGCTCGGCCGGGGCCAGCTTTTCCTGGCCGACATAGTGGCCCAGTCCGCCGCCGTTGACACCGACGCAGCCGGAGAACATCAGCGCGTGAATGGCGGCGCGATACATCAGGTTGCTGTGGTACCAGTGGTTCACGCCGGCGCCGATGATGATCAGGCACTTCCCGCCCGTCCGCTCGGCCGTCGAGCCCCATTCCCGCGCAAAACGCAACAACGTGTCGCTGCCGATGCCGGTGTACTTCTCCGCCCACGCGGGCGTGTAGGGCGCGTCGTCTGTGTAATCGCTGGGATACTCACCGCCAAGCCCGCGAGCCACGCCGTACTGCGCCATCAACAGGTCGTACGCGGTGGTCACCAGCACCGTCGTGCCATCCGCCATCTGGAGACGGCGAGCAGGCACGGAGCGGGTTATCACGTCGCTCTGCGCAAAGTCGTCGAGCGTCACCGGAATCGCTTCGTCGTGACGTTCGAGGAAGCTCAGTACGGGGTCGATCGCCGCACCGGTGACGCCATCCTTCAACTCGAGATTCCATTTGCCTTTTTCCGCGCCCCACCGGAATCCCGAGCTGCCCATCGGCATCAACGGCTGTTCGGTCGTGGCGTCCCACATCAGGAATTTCCACTCGCCGTGCTCGGCGTCGCGGTACTTGGCGAGCCGGCCGGCGCGGAGCAGTTGGCCCGGCCGGTAGGCCGCGCCGTCCTGACACAGTTCGACCAGAAATGGTGCGTCGGTGTACCGCTTGCAGTAGTCGAGGAAGTACGGCACGCGCCGCTCGTGATGAAATTCCTTGAGCAGCACATGATTGACGGCCATCCACCAGGCGCCGTCCTGGCCGGCGTTGACCGCCACCCACTCGTCGGCGAACTTGGCGACCTGGCTGAAATCGGGTGTGAACACCCACATCTTCGAGCCGTTGTGGCGCGCCTCCGCCGCAAAATGGCAATCGGGCGTACGCGTCATGCCGAGGTTGGAGCCGGCCACCGCCAGCAGCTTCGCGTTGTACCAGTCGGCCGACTCGTGCACGTCGGTCTGCTCACCCCAGGTCTCGGGCGATGCCGGCGGCAGGTCGCAGTACCAGTCGTAAAACGACATCGAGACGCCGCCGATCAGTTGAAGGTAGCGCGCGCCGGCGGCGTAGCTGATCATCGACATCGCCGGAATCGGCGAGAAGCCCGCGATTCGATCGGGACCCCATTTCTTGATCGTGTAGATGTTGGCTGCCGCGATCAGATCGAGCGCCGTGTCCCAGTCAGCGCGCCGGAATCCGCCCTTGCCGCGCGCCTGCTGCCAGCTCCGTCGTGCGTCGGGGTTCTCCACGAGCGACGCCCACGCCTGCACCGGGTCGCCCGTCGCCGCCACGGCATCGTTCCACAGATCCAGCAGCGCCCCGCGGATGTACGGGTATTTCACGCGGAGCGGACTGTAGAGATACCAGGAAAAGGAAATTCCGCGCTGGCAACCGCGCGGCTCGTAAGGAGGCAGGCCCGCTTCGAGCGAGGGATAATCGAGCCCCTGCATCTCCCAGGTGACGATGCCGTTCTTGACGTAGATCTGCCAGCTGCAGCTGCCGGTGCAGTTCACACCGTGCGTACTGCGGACGATTTTGTCGTGCTGCCAGCGGTTACGATAAAACTCTTCCCAACTGCGCGAGGCGGGATCCCGTTCGTCACGGATCCACGCAAGCACTTTCCCGTTGCCATTGTGTGTCATGAGTGACCCCGCCGACTCAGGCGGCCCTTCCACGTCCGATCGAACGCAATCAGGCCAAGGATCGCGCCGAGAAATCCGGACATCAGAAACGCCGGAGACATCCGCCGCTGGCGATGCGAGTCCGTTGTGTTCGCATGTTCGAGAAACGCGACCAGCGCGCGCAGCTCAGCCGGCGCAAGCGGCTGCTCCCGGAAAATTTTCCGCATGACCGGCGTCGGCGGCGCCTTGAGCCAGGCCGTCGTGCCCGCCGGGCCTTTCATCTGTGCGAACACAAACGTCAAATCGGGACCGAGCGTGCCGCCGCCGAGCAGCATGCCCGGGCCGGCCCGATGACACGCGTTGCACGCCACGCCGCCGCCCGACAGCCTCGACCGCCCTGTGAACAACGCCTCACCGGCCGCAACGTCCTCCGGCGTGAACGGCGCGTCGTCAGCTTTGGATGGCGAACCTGCGTCGCCGCCCGATTGCCGATCGATGTAGAGAATCAGCTCGTCGAGCAGCTGCGGCGTGAGCCCTTCGGGCGTCGGCATCAATGCGTCTTCATACTTGTGGAGTATCTCGACGGCAATGGGATCGCCGGCATTCACCATGGCTTCGGGATTGGCGATGAACCGGCGCAGCCAGTCGCGAGTGCGCAGCCGCGTCACCCCCTTCAGGTCGGGTCCGTTGACCTCCCCTTCTCCGATGGTGTGACAGGCCATGCAGTTCTCTTCGAAGTAACTGGCAACGTCCTGTGAGGCTGCGGACGCGGGAATCACGCAACAGACGATGGCGATCAGAGCGGATTGCCGCCTCGCGGATCGACCCGATTTCGTCATGGAGACAACTAGAACGCACTTCGACCGCGCGCGCTATGACGAGCGTCATAGCATGTCGCTCTTGGTACCAGCTACCGGCTACGAGCCAAGCCCTACTCGGTCGCGCGAAATTCAGCCGCGAGTGTTTCTACAACCGCCGTCGGCGTCGGGCCATCGTGCACGACGACGCGGTAGCGGAGCGTCAGCGGCGTGCCGGTCTTGATTGTGTACGGCCCGACCGCAGCGATGTTCGGGTTCAGCATCCACAGTCCTCGCGAGCCGTGCCAGGTGGTCGGAGGGTTGGACGGATGGTCGAGCACCGCGGCTCCGACAGTCTTCCCGTTCGTGAGGGTGATGACGTAGCCGTACCACGGCGCTCCAGGCCAATTCGTTTCCGGCGCTGAGTAGTGCGCATCGGGAAACGCCACGGTGCCGCCGGGCCACGTGTAATGCGAGTCCCCGTCCTTGCGCGCCTGAAAGTTGAATCCCGAGAAGCCCTGCTTGTTCAGCTGGTAATCGACGAGCACCGCCAGCCTGAACACGACATCGATGACATACACGCCGTCCCGCTCGGCGACCGTCGTCGTCGTCGTTTCCTCGGCGAACTTGCGTTTGTTGACGCCCCAGTCGTTCTGAACTTCGATGACGGCCCTGGCCGCATCGGCTGACTTCAGCGTGACGTCGCGGGTCTCGATCGTGCGGCCATCGCGCGGCGCGTACACGCCCCATCCCCAGAAGTCGGCCTTGGTGACATTCCAGCCGAACAACGGACTGGTCGGCCCCTTGCGCGTAATCGGCTGGCGGAACTCGGAGTCGTGCCACGCGATGTACATGCCGCGGTGGTGCGGATGATCGTCGGGCGCGAGCGCGCTGACCCGTTCTCCCGACGGCGTGTTGATCGGATGAAAGCACGCCGCGTTCGGTCCCGTCAGCGGTACGCCCGCCGGTTTGCTCGTCACGTACTCCAGCACGACACGGCCGTCAGGCGTTTTGAGCTGCACGCCGTTGGCGACAGGCGTCAGGGTGTAGGCGCCCGACGTGCGCGCCTGACCCCAAGCCGGCCGTTCGCACAACGCAAACGCGAATGCACAGAGTGCGAGCGTGATCGCAAGTGTCGTTTTCATCGTTTCACGTTGTTCCAGAAGATGAACGTGCCGAATCGCGTCGCGGTGACGACGTCGAGCCGCCCGTCCTTGTTCAAATCGACCGGGTAGACGTCCGATCCCGTGCCTGAACGATTGTGAATGAGCTCAGGAACGAACTCCGCGCCGCCCGGGGCTTTTGGATTGCGCACCGTCTTGAACCAGTAGAGGACGGCCGGGCCGTACGGATCGGGATCGAGATAGGTGTCGCGGTGAGACCAGTAGCGCTTGCCCACGACGAAGTCGGTAATGCCATCGCCGTCCACATCGCCGAAGTTCGCGCCGTGGGGCTGCGAAAACACGACGCCGCCGGCATTTTTCGTCGAGGGATCGTCCATGATCATGTGCTGCACGAACGAAATCACGCCCTTCCCGTCGCGCTTCTGCTCGTACCACGCCATGCCCCAGCCATGCGCCGCGAGCGTGGTGACGACATCGTTCAGTTTGTCGCCGTTCACATCGTAAACGGCCATGACGCTGCCCCCGAAGCCGCGCTTGTAGCGGCCGAAGGCCTGCGGATGATACGTCCACGTTTGACTTTCGACTTTCGACTGTGGACTTTCGACTTTCGACGGTTCCGGCTGCTCCCACCAGCCATACGGGTTGACGATGTCCGCACGGCCGTCTCCGTTGATATCGCCACCACCCACGCCGTGCGCGGTCACGTACCCTCGCTCCGACACGTTGTGGATTTTCCATGTCGCGGTCGGATTGGCCGGATCCGGTTTCGCCCACCGCATCTGGCCTTCGGCGCCGTACACCAATTCTGGTTTCCCGTCGCCGTCGATGTCGTAGATGACGCCGATTTCGGTCTGATACGCCGGCACGACGAGATGCTTGTCCCAGCGGCGCGACTCCCCTTTCGGATTCACATAGAGCGTGCAGCCGGCGCCGCCCGAGAAGCTGCAGTTCAGCGCGTCGCCCCAGCCATCGCCGGTGAAGTCGCTGACGAACTGCATCCAGGCGTCGGTGGTGTACATGTCGGAGGGGTTGCTCGTGAGCTGTAGATAGATTTCGCCGCGCCTCGTGTAGTCCGGGCCGTAAAACACGTGCGGCCCCGAGATGACATCGAGCACGTTGTCGTGATTGACATCTGTCGCGCCAGCACCCCAGGAGTAATAGAAATCGCTGAGCCGCTGCATCCTGAAGCTGTCCGACACTTTTTCGGCGGGCCTCACCTGAATCGCCAGGTCTTTGTACGCGACATCCTTGAACCGCACCTCACCGCTGCCACCGGCATACAGCGCAATCGGCCCGAAATTTCCGGCCTCGAGATCGGCGACGCCGCCGCCGCGCTCGCCGCCGTTGTTCAGCAGCGGCCGAATGATGTTGGCATCGAGATAGAGCTCGATCGTGTTCCACTCTCCGGCTTTCAGACTCGTGTCGGGCGGCATGATCGGCAGCGTCACGGCCGGTCCGGTACCGCGCGCCCCCGCACCGCCCGCGCGCGCCGGCGGATTCGGGTCTGGTGGCGGAGCGATGCGCATCTGCCCGCCGCCGGCCCTCAACGGTTCTCGCGTGAGGATTCGACCCTGCGCGTCCAGGACCGCGCGGTAGGACGTGACGTCGCCATCGGTCAGCGCGACGTAAATGCCCTTCATGCCGGTCGAGGTCTTCTCGGCTCGAAGCAGGACGCCGGTGGAGCATCCTTGCGCGCACTTGAACGACGTGAAGAAGGCGACATCCTGCAGGGACCGGTCGAGGACAAGCCACCCGCCGGCCGCCTGCGCCGGGGTTCCGACCAGTTCGCCGTTGTCGATACGCCATGCCGCCGATCCCAACGTATGCCAGCCCGTCAGGGCCGAACCCTTCAAGGTCGCGTCGGGATGAAACGACGGACCGGCGGTGCGTACGGGGATGACGAAGACGCCGACGAGCAGGAAAATCGCGAGCACCGCCGCCGTCCGTATGTGTCTGTCAGGCATGTCAGGACCTCATTCTGAATATCGATAATCGATTATATTCCGCCGCCACACCCGCCGCTCCGGACTTTTCGGTCGATCCGATCGTCACGCCAGCTACTGGATGCCGATCCTGCTCACCTTCCGCAGGAACGCGCCCCGGTAGACGATCAGCGCTGCGGCGGCCGCAAGTGACACAACCGCGAGCGCCCACTGCGCCATCTGGACCGCCCAGATCGCGACGCCAACGGCCAGCACGACACACACGCTGATAAACACCACGTGAAACCATTTGAGCGACATATCAGTGCTCCATCCGGGCTGGCGGGTTTACGGGGCGGATGACCAGGGCGTGTAAGGCGTCGGGATTGAATCCATCATTGTCAGTACGGGCAGGATCATCAACACGGCGAACAGCACGGCGGTGAGGCACACCACAGCAAGAATCAGGGGCTTCTCGTGAACGAGATGCATGAAGAAGCTCGCCACCAGCGAGCCCTTCATGATCGCAACGGCGAGCGCAACCGCGATCGCCAAGGGAACGGCCAGGTGGACATACGAAACCGCCACGGTGATGATGGTCAGCACCATCAGCGCGGCAAACACAGTCAGATACGTCCTGACGTAATGTCTCGTCTCGGGGTTTGACGCGCTCATGGACACCTCCAAACGGGATGTGGATCGGCAGGCGGCATCACTGTCGCATGGCGAACCTCGCCAGCCGCGGACACGAGCAAGGCGCGTACCCGCGACCTGACCGCGCAAGACGGGGACCGGCGCGGGTCGGCGCCAATCCGCGTGGGAGATTTTTCCTGCCGATCCGAAAAAGTCCACACTCTGAACCCCCGCATTCACAATCGAAACAGGCGGTTGATCTTGACGACGAAGGCGCGGTTCTTGAGGTCCGGATAACCGCGGGCGCGCGTGTCACGTTCGTCGGTGTACACGGCGAACAACTCGCTGCCGGGCCGGTATTCCCATCGCAGCCGGAGGTTCGCGCTGAGCGAACGCGCGGCGGAACCGTACTGCAGGAGACCGCTGAAGAACATTCTGGGAGTGGCCGTGTACGTCGTGCGGTTCGACACCACCATCTGGGTAAACTCTCCCTCGCGGAGATTCACCCAATTCATCGAGGCGCCGGGCTCCAGCGACAGGCGCGGCGTCACCTGGAGGCGGCCGCTGCTGAAACCGAGCGAGGTCTTCTCACCGCTATAGTAGCCGCCACTCTGCAGCGTGACCGTTCCTGTGAACCGGCGCTGGGTTCCCAGGAACATGGACACCAGCGCGTCGCGGAAGCCGTAGCCGCCGGCCGGGATCGACACCCCTCCCACAGAGAACGGCCGCTCGAGAAATTCGTAGCTCGACTGATATTGCGCCGATAGTCTGTCGCTGTTGTGGAATTCCACGTCGAACACGCCTTCGACGCTGCGCGTTTCCAGCCTCCCGGTGCCGTCGGTCAGGTACTTGTATTCCCCGCTGTAGGTGAACTTGCGCACGCGTGTGCTGGAGCGCGGCCGAGGGCTGAATCGAAACCCTCCACCCGCTCCCTGGAAGTCGTCGCGCTCGACGTAACCCATGTCGGGGTTGAAGTGATCGCCGACGGTGAGCCGTTCGAACACAAGACCATAGCGGTCGCTCGCATAATCGAACCGAAATCGATAGCTCGTGTCATCGCCGGAGAGGCCTGGCGTGCGTGTCTTCGCCACGTACGTGTTCACGGTGACGTGGTCGTATAACCCGAGGGCCGCATCGAGGCCGAAGGTTTCGCCAGCACCGTGGCCGAGCGTGGAGATCGATCGTCTCGTATAGAGAGCCCCGACGCTGCTGCGCCTCAGGAAATCGCGCTTGACGCGCATCACCGTGAAATTCGTCGCCGCGATCGGTGCGTCTCGGGTCCCGCCGGCCGCGCTCTGCACGTTCATCAGCCCCAATGTGACCTTTCCGACCTTGCCCGTCAGCCGTCCGCCGCCGTCAATGGGCACGACGCGGCCCGCATCGAGGCCGATGCGGCGGCTGAAGAACAGCATCGGCGTGAGTCCGCCGGACGTCGCACCGCCGAAGTCGAACATGCCCTGTCCTTCGAGAAAGAACTCCCGTTTTTCCGGATAGAAGAGGCTGAAGCGGGTGAGGTTGACCTGCTGCGTGTCGACCTCGACCTGCGCGAAATCGGTGTTGTAGGTGAGGTCGGCCGTCAGGTTCTGCGTCACGCCGTACTTCACGTCGAGGCCCACGCTGCCTGCTGGCTCGTTCGGACGCGCCGCCGCATCCTTCTTGACGCTCGAAAGGGCGTACGGCTTGATGTCGAGATTCTTGCTGCCGGGCGGCACTTCGAGGCCCACGATGGTCGCACCGTTCGACACCTGGGAAAGGGCGGTGTCGCCGCGGGTGCCGAGCAGGCGCGGCCGCGCGAGGAACGTCTCCTCGTTCTTGTGGCGGATGGTCCGGCGTATCTGAAAGCCCCACACCTGAGACGTCCCAGGCCTGTAGCGCAGCGACTTGAACGGAATCGCCGTCTCTGCCGTCCAGCCGCCATCGAACCGCCCCTCTCGATATGACCAGACCGGATTCCAGGAGCTGCCGCTGAAACGCTCGTTGGTGATTTCTCCGTCCCAGATACCGCCGTCTGCGTTGATTTCAAAGACGGACGCATTGCGGCGGCTGTAGAACGTGTCGAAGAAGAACGCGATGTTTTCGCTCCTTGGAATGCTCGAGCTATCGCGAACGATGCCGTTGACGACCCACCGCTCTTCCGGCGCCGAGTCCCAGCATCGAACCGACACGTACACGAATTCGCGATCGAAGAAAATCCACACGTCGGTCTTTTCGGTCGCGGGCTCGCCGGCGTTCGGCTCTATCTGCTCGAAGCCGCCGATCGCCGGGATGAGCTGATAGATCGCTTCGTCGAGCCGGCCATCCACGCGCAATCCCTCGCTGAGCCGGATCGCGCGAATGGTGACGCGGCCCTCGGCGTCACGGATTGCCACCGCTGGCGGGACCGGCGCCGGTGGCGTAAACAGGGCGGCTTCGGTCGGTCGTGGTGCGGCAGCGGCAGCCGGGAGCGCCTGCGCCCTGGCATGTGCCAGCGGCGACAGAGAAATCGCAAGCAGCAGCGCGCAGCGATTCAGATGAGACGCCCAGCGCACCACAGGATCGAATTCCGTACGAGCATGCGGAAAGACGGATGGCGATGCGTCTCGCGCGACGCGCCGGGCTGAATGCACACGACCCTCGCCGTCGGATGCACGCCGACCCACGCCACTGTCGCGTCGCTTCCCGCGTGCGCGGTCTGGAGGAGCGGCGTGATGTTCGGCGACTGCCACATCCCCTTGTAGGTTTCTTCGTTCGCGATGCTGAAGGGGCCGATGCTTCTGAGAACAGGGTGTGTGCCAACGGGACGGACATCCAGCCTTGCCGCCGTCGATGGCACTGACTTCTTCATGCCGGGCAGATCGTTGAGAACGAAAAGCCCACCAGTGACTTCCTGATACCACCACGGCCAGTCCTGGTTGTCGCCGAGCGAGTGATGGAGCAGGACGAACCCTCTACCCGCCTCGACCGCCTGTCGCGCGAGCGCGCGCGTCGCGTCGGGCCAATTCATCTGATCGTTGAGCACCAGAACGTCATACCCGGGGTGAGGCCTGCCGCCGCTCGGCTCCCATGGATAATCGCGAGGCTCGATCCGCTCCGTGCCGCCGCCGACGGCGCCCCGTCCGGTCTGCGGCGCCGGTACCGTCTGGCGCGCGGGGAGTTGCGCAGACTGAGGCACAAGCGCCGCAAAGTTTGCCGGCTGGTCAATGGGCCAAATCTCCATGCCGAAAAACATCGGATCCAGGAACATGTCCTGAAGCGATGGCGGATATGGCTTGCCTCCGGTGGTGAGCTGAACCCAGACCTCGGTCTTCGGAAATCGTTGCACCGCGTCAGGCGCCATTGAGTCTCCGTCCCGCCCACAGGATCATCCTGTGAACGATGTTGCGGTAATTCGGGTCTTGACAGACCGACCGCGTATGCCCCGGCTGAAGGCACACGACGCGTGCGTCCTGGTACGGTCCGACCCATCCCACCGCAGGGTTATTGAAGGACGGATCGTCCGACTCGAGCAGCACGGTGGCCTTCGGCGAAATCCACATGTTCGGGAACGTCTCATCCCAGGGAAGCTGGAACGGCTCGATGCCCTGAACGATCGGATGCGTTCCGACCGGCTTCAGCGTCTGAATCGGGAATTGTTTCAGCCGCTCTTGTGTCTTCATGCCCGGAACGCCGGGGTTGTACAGATAGCAGCCGATGACTTCCTCGCTCCACCACGGCCACTCGTTGTTGTTGGTCCCAACGGCGTGATGCAGGACGACGACCCCCTTGCCAGCCCGAAGGTGCTTGACCATGTTGTCGCGCTCACCCTGCGGCCACCCTCCGGTGATCCAGTCATTCGTGACGATGACGTCGGGAGCGTGTGGTCCGACCACACTGTCGAACGCGTTGGGGTGAGGAAGCACAACAGTGTCCATGTCGCCGAACATGGGACTTTCGAACATGGCGTACATCTGAAGCGGCGAGGTGTGGCCTCCTCCCGTGAACTGCACGCGCAGAGGCGGCCCACGTCGGGCGCGTTGAGCTGTCTGAGCGGCTGCATCCGCAAACACCTGCGGCACGGCCGCAGCGGCGAGCACGGAAGCAAACAAATGTCGGCGCGAAAACGTGGGCACCTGGTTTCTCCTTTTCAGCCTCTGACGAAACGCCCCGATTCATCCGTTCGCCGCGTGGAGCCCGGCGAGCCGTCCGAACAACGCCGATTTCGCCAATCCGTGCTGAGATATCCCGCTCGCACATTCGCCTGCCGCATACAGACCCGGAATGGGCTGGCCGTGCAGATCTATCACCTGAGCATTCGTGTTGATTCGCAAACCCGCCATCACGTCGTGCAGGGCAGGCGTGGCCCAGGCGGCATAAAACGGCGGCGTGTTGATCTTGTGGGTGGGCGTCGGCTTGTCGAAGTCGAGGTCGACCCCTGCATCCACAAAGGCGTTGTAGCGTTCGACCGTTGCTCGCAGCGCATCGCCTGGCATCGGCCGCCACTGGTACGGGCAACCGATGATCGTGCGGGCCAGTTCCTCGATGGTGTCGGCGACGAAGAAGAAACCGCCGGCCGGATCGACGTGCGGCGGCTTGGTAATCCAGCCCTGGCGCGTGACCGCGGCCGCATCGAAGATGGCCCAGATCGGTCCGCCGCCGTTCAGCTTCTTCGGATCCCCGGTCCATTGCAGCGCCGCGTCGATGTGCGCACGGCGCCCGAGCGACCCCAACGGCTTGCCGCGAAGCGTCTCTTCATAGAAACGCCGCCCGGTTTCCTTCACCAGGATCGCGTTCTGCCAGTCGACGATTCCGAGTCCGGTGGTGCCCTGGCGGAAGAACGCGGGGCTATCCGGCGGCATCAGTGGACCGCCCAATGTCAGCTTCGTCCCCAGCGAAGAGCCGGCGCGATCGATCTGCCGATCGCCCAGGTTTACCTGATTGCACGTCGTCCAGAGCGACGCCCCGATCGCCATCGCCGCGATCTCGCCGTCGGCATCCTTGGTCGTGTACGCGTGGCCCAGCACCTGGTACTCTTCGGTCAGCCGAGGATCGTAGATGCGGCGGAAGTTGACGTTCGCCGAAGGACCACCGGCCGCGACGACCACGCCCTTACGCGCACGGATGTTCACGGTTCGGCCGGTCGGATTATTCCACCGATCGACTTCGGCGGCCGTAATGCCGAGCACCCGTCCGGAGCGGGCGCTCTCGCGGTGAATCTGCGTCATCCTGTGGAGCAGCAGGATTTTGATCCCCTTCGCGCGCGCGGCTCTTTCGAGCGGCCGTATCAGCCCCGAGCCGGTCCCGTAACCGGGTCCGTTCGGGATGATCAGCTCTGCCGGATTGGCCCAGCCTTTCACGACCGTCTGCCGCGGCACGTTCGGATCGCCCGGCCCACGAATGCCGCCCAATCGCGCCCATTCGACGCCGTTGCTCTCCAGAAACTCGAACGTAGCGACGGCGTTGTCTGCGAACGCCCGCACAATTTCGCGGTCGGCGTGCTTTGCGAGCGGATGCCCCTCGGTTCCGAAGAGCGCCGCATCGACTGGTGCGTGCCCCTCTGAGCCCGTCCAATCACGAAAGAACTGGTCCGGCGAATCGTGGACTCCCGCCGCCTGCTGCAGCCGATTTCCGCAACCCAACTGGACGCTGCCGCCACTGAGAATCGCTCGGCCGCCGACATCCCAGTTCTTCTCGACCACAATCACCGACGCGCCGCGATCGCGCGCCGCGATCGCGGCGGGCATGCCGGCAGCCCCCGAACCAATCACGACCACCTCGTAGTCGAGGTCCCATCTGGTTGGCGTCGGGGCCTGCCCCGCCTCTGCTTCGTGCGAGCCGAGACCCGCCAGAGCGGCGGCGCCTCCGATGCCGGCTGCGGTCTCCTTGAGGAAGGCCCGTCTGCCCGTTTTCGTTTTGCCCATGGTGCTGGTCCTACTTCCGAGGTTGGCCCCAGAAGATGAAGGTGCCGTACCGGGTGGCGGTCAGAATGTCCATGCGGCCGTCCGTGTTCAGATCGATCGGATACACGTCCGATCCGGCGCCCGACCGGTTGTGGATCAGCTCGGGGACAAATTCTGCGCCTCCCGGCGCCTTTGGATTTCGCACGGTGCGGTACGAATACAGCACCGCCTGGCCGTACGGATCCGGATCGCTGTAGTTGTCGAGATGCGACCAATAGCGTTTGCCGACAATGAAATCGAGCACGCCGTCGCCGTCCACATCCTCCACATTCGTGCCATGCGGTTGCGAGAACGCGACGCCGCCCGCATTCTTCGTCGAGAAATCGTCCATGATCATGTGCCGCACGAACGAGATCGTTCCCTGCGCGTCTCGCTTCTGCTCGAACCACGCCATTCCCCACCCGTGCGGGTTCAGCACCGTCACCACGTCGTTCAGCTTGTCGCCGTTCACGTCGTAGACGGCCATCACGCTGCCGCCCATGATGTTCCAGCCATAGCGGCCGAACACCTGCGGATGATACGTCCACGTTTGACTGTCGACTGTCGACTGTCGACTGTCGACTGTCGACTGGTCCGGCTGCTCCCACCAGCCGTACGGATTGACGATGTCCACGCGGCCGTCTCCGTTGATGTCGCCCACGCCGACGCCGTGCGCTGTCGAGAGGCCACGTTCCGACACGTTGTGAACGATCCACGTTCCAGTTGGATTCGCGGGATCCGGCTCCGCGTACCGCATCTGCCCTTCAGCGCCGTACACGAGCTCGGGTTGTCGGTCACCGTCGATGTCGCGAAGCACGCCGATTTCGGTCTGATACGCCGGCACGACAAGATGCGTGTCCCATCGGCGCGGTTCGCCTCTCGGATTGACGTACAAATGGCAGCCGGGATTGCCCGAGAAGCTGCAGTTCAGCGCGTCGGCCCAGCCGTCGCCGGTGAAATCGCCGACGAATTGCATCCAGTTGTCTCGCGTGAATTCGGTGGACGGGTTGGTCGTGAGTTGCAGGTAAATCTCGCTGCGCCTGGTGTAGTCCGGCCCGTAGAACACGTGCGGTCCCGAGATCACGTCGGGCACGTTGTCGTGGTTGACGTCGGCGGCGCCCGCTCCCCAGGCGTAATAGAAGTCGCTCAACCGCTGCATCCTGAAGTTGCTGGACACTTTTTCGACCGGCCGCACCTGGATGCTCAGGTTTTTGTACGCGACGTCTTTGAATCGCACGTCACCCGTGCCGCCGACGTACAACGCGAGCGGACCGAAATTGCCCGCGTCGGGATCCGCGACGCCTCCCGCCCGTGCGCCGCCATCATTCAGATG
Source organism: uncultured Bifidobacteriaceae bacterium (assembly GCA_964356125.1). Lineage (GTDB taxonomy): Bacteria > Acidobacteriota > Vicinamibacteria > Vicinamibacterales > JAMQPK01 > JAMQPK01. The sequence continues at coordinate 29,896 of CAYHHH010000009.1, forward strand.
GGCCCGAACGATATTCGCGTCGATGTGAATCTCGATCCGGTTCCACGCTCCGGCTTTCAGGCTGGCGTCAGGCGGCACGACAGGTGGTGTCACTCCGGCACCTCCCTGGCTGCCGCCGGCCGCGGCGGGCGCCGGCGCATGAGGGTCGAGCGGCGGTGCGATGCGCATCGATCCGCCGCCAGGCCTCAACACCTCACGCGTGAGAATCTGTCCCTGCGTGTCCAGTGTCACGCGATGCGAAGCCATTTCTCCATCGGTAAGCGCGATGTAAATCCCCTTCAGTCCTGTCGGCGTCTTTTCCGCGCGAAGCAGCACACCGGTCTTGCATCCCGGCGCGCACAGAAACGATGCGTAGAAGCCCACGTCCTGATACGACCGATCGAGCAGCAGCCAGCCGCCGCCCGGCTGCTGCGGAGTGCCCACGATCTCGCCGTTTTCAGCGCGCCATGTCGCGTTCCCAACCGTGCGCCATCCGGTCAATGTTGAGCCCTTGAACGTGACATCGGGGTGGAACGACGGACCGATTCCTCGCACAGACGGTTGCGCCGCGAGCCACACAGCCGCGGCGGTCAGGATCGCGAGATGCGTCTTTGACATCGCCACATCCTTCTGGCCAATAGTGTTTTTTCACATCATGAATCGCGCGCTGGGATCTTCCTCGGGGACCGCAACGCCCACGAGCCGAAGGGTCACGTCGTTGAAGACGTCGACGGTCGTGGGAGGCGCCTCGTACCCCGCATGCCATACCCTGATCTCGTACGTGCCTTTCGGCATCGACAATTCAGCCACTCCGCACGCATCGGTCAACGAACGGAACGGACCGAGCCGGATGTGCGCGTGCTCGATCGGCTTCTCTGTCTCGTGCTCGATCAGGGTGATCGTGAGCCGATGATCGGGCGATCTGACGGCGGCAAAGCTGAAACACGCAACCGCGTCATCGTGAGGCAGCTCGATGTCTGCCGGTGCGAATCTGGCGGACCACGATACGATGCCTTCGTTCGAAGGAGCGGGCAACTCGACCTCGGTCCAGTACAGGGCAGTGGTCCCTTCCCAGGGAACATCGCCGAGCTGCCCGCTGCCGACGAGCGTCCCCGCATCGTCCATGACCTCGACCTTCGCGCCCTTCAACCCGCGGGATGCTGAGCTCTTCGCCCCGATCTTGATCGTGAACCGCCCGCCGATCACGACGGGCGACGGGACGCTCCAAATCGCCAGACTGCTCATGAGAGGCCTGGTCGTGAACGTGACTGGCAGTGAGACTTCTTCATGGAGGACGCCGCCAATCTCCTGGCGCGGGAACAGAACGACCCACGACCAGGAGCCAGCTTTGTCGGGTGCGGCGATCGCAAATTCCGCGGTTTCAGATGCGGCCAACATCTCTTCGCCAGACATGAGTCTGATCGCTGCGCCGCTCAGGTCGCAGCCACACGCACACGATCGTCTCACCTTCAGCGTCATGTCGGACCGCACGGGCACATCGGACGCGACGGCCTCATCCATCTCCAACGCTACCCGATGCGCGAAACCCTGGTCGGTCATCGCTGTGGCCCTCTCAACTCATCCTCAGAACAAGAAACGCCCACCGAAGCGGATGACGCGCTCGGTCAGCGGGAGGATCTCCGTGACGCGGCCGAAGTTGCCGTCGCCGAACGTCCCGTTCGGGTTGGCATAGTGCGCGCGGTTCAGCAGATTGAAGAAGTCCGCCCTCACCTCGGCATGCCGCGACCCGAAGCGGACAATCTTGACGAGCGACGCATCAATGTTGACATACGCCGGTCCGGTCAGCAGCGATCGCCGTTGCACGTTACCCCACGTGCCCGCAGCAGGCGCCGAGAAGACCGACGTGTCGAACCACAGCGCGTTCGAGCCGATGCCGCCGAGCACTTCGGGCGTGCCGCTGACGTTGGGCGTCTGGGTATTGCCCGGGGCGCGCAGGCTTGCCCCACTCGCGGTGAAGTCGATGGGCCTTCCGGAGATCGCCGAGAACAGCCCCGTGACCTGCCAGTCGCCCAGCACCCTGCTGATGACGCCTTCTTTGAGCCACGAACCCTGCGGGCCCCAAGGAAGCAGATACACGAAACTACTCGTCACGCTGTGCGTGGAATCGAAGATCGGCCGGTCCCAGCTCCGCTCGAAGTCGGCCGGCGTGGCAATGGAGGGTCCGCTGTCCCCGGTGGCGTAGCTGTAAGCCCGCCCCAGCGTGTACGAGTTGGTCACCAGCAGACCTCGGGTCATCCGACGGTCGACCTTGACCTGCAGGGAATGGTAGGTGGACTTGACCGGCACGGTGCTCGACGTGCTGGCCGACCGGCCGAACTTGGCGAACAGCGGCCGGCCGGCGTTGTCCGCTCCCAGCGTGTAGCCCGCATTGAGGTCGAGGCCGGCGCGGATGTCCTGGCCTCTGTTGCCAACATAGGCAACCTCGCCCGTGAACGCCCCAGGCAGCGCCCGCTGATAGGCCACGTTCCACGAGTGCAGCCGCCCCTCGCGGTAGTCGGTCTCCACCACGGAGAAGCCTTGCTGATTGAAGGCCGCCGCCGGCACGACGCCGCTGTCGGGAATCGCTGCGACGTTCGGGGGCGGCATCCCGGCGGCCATCGACCCGGCCGCTGCAAAACTGTTCGGCGGGTTGATCTGGTTGTTCTGTTTCACCGGGAAATTCAACCCGTAGGAGCTGGGCCACGGCAGCGAGCTGACGCCATAGCCGGCGCGGATGACGTTCGTCTCGCTGAGACGCCAGGACACGCCGGTGCGGGGGCTGAAGTTCCGCCAATGGCTCTTCACACCCAGATTCTGCGGGATGTCGCCGTAGCCGGCAACGCGGAGCGTGTTGTTGGTCGGGTCGTAGCTCGCCATGCCGCCGCGATCGTTGAGCCCGACGAGCGGCGTGTAGTACTCGTGGCGCAGACCGACATCGATCGTGAGGTCCGGGCGCACCTGCCACTTGTCGTGGACGAATGAGAAGACGCCCCAGTGGCGCCCGCCTGGGTCGGCGTCGGTGATCAGGTCTCTGCCAATACTCTGCGGCGCGTCGAGCAGGAAGGCCGCCAGCGCATTGGCGTAGCCGTTCTGCGCGCGCGTATCGCCGGGAATGGCCGTCGTCGTGCCGCGGAAGCGGAAGATGCCGCGCGGCCCGCCGTTGTCCTGCACCTGCAGCAGGAAGAACCGGTTGTGGCGCAGTTCGCCTCCGATCTTCAGGGTGTGGTTGCCAAGAAGTTTCGTGGCAGTGGTGGCCGTGGTCCACGTTTGCTCGGCGCGGTCCCACGGCAGCGAATTCGAGAAGCCGATGAGCGTCCCGCTGTACCCGCTCACGTCCATCGTGGCGATGCCGCTCGTAAACTCGTTCAGGTTCACGCCCCGAATGCCGACCTCCTCTGACGTCTTCAGCCCGTGGGCCTCCGATATCGCTTCGTTGTGGTGCCAGGTCCTGCCGATGCGCACTTCCTGAATCAGCGTGGACGACCACACCCGGTTGTAGTTGGCGGCCGCGTTATAGGTCGGGTTGGTGCCGAATCCTGCAAACGGCTTGATGCCGCCCCAGATGCCGAATGTCGCCGGGTCGTACGTCTCGGCGTTCTGTTGGCTGTAGCGAACCGACAGGTGGTCGCTCGCTCCCGCCTGGTAGGTGAGCTTGATGTCGAACTGGTTCGTGCGCTTTTCGCGCACGTACTGTTTTTCGTAATTGGTCCCGCCCAACGGCGCGCCCGCGATGTTCGGCGTCGGGATATTGGACAGGAGCCGCTGCGTGATGGGGCTGAGGCGGCTCGCCGGGATCTGATTGTTCGGGAACGGCGTCCGCCCCGTGCCGTCGGGATTGCCGGTCGCCGGATCGTAAATGATCGTGGGGGCCGCACTGAAGTCGCCGGTCCGAAACGCGAGCTCCGGCAGGTGCGCCTGCGTGAGGCGCCCGCTGTCGTCAACGGTCCGCACGTAGTCACCGAAGAAGAACAGTTTATTCCGCTTGATCGGCCCGCCGAGGGTAAAGCCGGTCTGCATGTACTTGGTCTCGGCAGGCGGCAGCGCAGAGAAGGGATTCCGGGCGATCGTCGCCTCGGTGTTCCCGAAGCTGAACAGCGAGCCACTGAGGTCGTTCGTCCCTGACTTCAGCGTCACATTCATCACGGCGCCACCGGCCCGCCCGAACTCCGCGTCGTAGTTGCTGGTGCTGACGGCGACGGTTTCAATCGCTTCGGCCGACGGAATCATCATCGTCAGCGCACCGCTGTTGTCGCTGTTCGCCGTGCCTTCGAGCTGCACGTTGTTGGCCTGCCGCGACTGCCCGTTGATGTTGCTCGACAGGCTGTCCTGCGAGTTGTAGAACTCCGAATGCGGGCGGAACGGGCGCGAGGCGCCCGGCACCGTGATCAGCATGCCCTGGAAGTTCCGATTGAACCCAAGCGGCATCTGAGTCAGTTGCGTGCTATCGATGATGCGCCCGGTATCGGCGCGATCGGTCTGCATCATGGGCGCCTCGCCCGTGACCAGCACCGACTCGCTGAGCTCGCCGATCGCCAGGGCGATCTCCACGCGAATCGTGGTGTTGACATTCACCGCCACGCCTTCGCGAACGAACTTACTGAATCCTACGAGCTCCCCCTCGACGCGGTACACGCCGGGCTCGAGGTTGGTAAACGTGTAGTTGCCGGCCTCGTTGGAGACCGTCGACCGCCTGATATTCGTGCGCACTTCGATCGCGGTGATCGTCGCACCGGGCACCGCAGCGCCGCTCTCGTCCCTGACATTCCCGACCAGCGCGCCAACCGCGCCCTGAGCGGCGGCGTGGGCAGCGATGAAAAGGATCCCAAGTACAGCGAGTGCGATGACGGTCCGCACATCACCATACGCACCAGGCCGATGTGGATGGGTCATCAAATCCTCCCTTATAGAGCCATTCAGTTAATCGGCCGTCTACGATTTCGCGGGAAGGGCGTAGGCAATGTACGCTCCGCGGGTGCAGAAGACGACATACTGGCGACCGTCAACTTCGTAGACGGCCGGCGCGCCTTCGGCCCCGTCTGGAAGCGCCGCGCTCCAGAGCACCTTGCCCGTGTCTTTGTCGAACGCGCGAGCTTTTCTCTCCACAGTGGCGGAGAACGCCAGCCCTCCGGCGGTGATCGCCAGACGCGCCTTGGGCCCGTGGACCTTGACGATGCCGAAGTTGTTTCCCGGGGGGTTCACGCCCACCGCTTCTCCATAGGGGATCTGCCACTTGATCGTCCCGTTGTTGAGGTCGTAGGCGGTGATGTTGGAGTAGGGCGGCGTCACGTGCAGCGGTGACGCCGAGTAGTTCGTGTACATCCGCGGCGGCACATCAGCGCCGTCGGGATACGGGGGCGGTTCGATGGCAGCAGCCGGAAGGGGCGCGGGCGGCTGCGACGTACCGGTGGGAGCTATCGGGGCCCGCCGACGGTCGGGGAGGATCTGCACACCGTCGACAGGGTTGCCATTCAGAACCGGAGGACTCCACAAGTTGCGGTTGACGTGCTGCGCAGCCTCGGCGGCCGTGCGGAAGTACCGCTGGATGGACGGTTGATCGTACCCGATCACATACATGGTGCCGGTGGCGAGATCGGACGAGGTGGTGAAATGAATCGCCCCACCAGAGTGACCGGGCATCATAACCGTCCAGTAATCGAGGCTAATGGGCGTGTAGAGGCCGTCGTTCCGGGCCTTCGACACCATCTCCGTCCATGTGGCTCGATCCGCATCGTTGAGAATGATCTTGTCGATGTCCTTCACCGTGTACGACTGCCGCACAAACGAGGGCGGCTTGGTTGGAAACGGCTGCGTTGGCGACAATTTCTCGCCGGGCACATCAGAGGGCGGAACCGGCCGTTCGGGAATGGGCCAGATCGGCTGGCCGGTCACGCGGTTGAGCACGTAGAGGAATCCGTTCTTGCTCGCTTGCGCGACGATGTCCACGGGCTTGCCGTTCTGGCGAACGGTTAGCAGTTGTGGTGCGGCAACAGGCTCATACTCCCACACGTCGTGATGGATCATCTGGTAGTGCCAGATCCGCTTCCCCGTGCGGGCGTCGAGCGCGAGCAGCGTGTTGGAGAACAGCGTATCGCCGTGGCGATCGCCGCCCCAGAACTCGTACTTGGGCGTGCCGACCGGGATGTACGCAATACCGCGCGCCTGGTCGATGCTCAGTTCCCCCCAGGCCGCCGCACCGCCCGAGTACGTCCAGGCATCCTTCGGCCAGGTTTCGTAGCCGTACTCGCCGGGATGCGGGATCGTGTGAAAGACCCAGGCCAAACTGCCGGTGACCACGTCGAAGGCACGAATATCCGCGGGGGGCGATCCGTAGGCCTCGCCGGTGGCCGATCCGAGGATGAGCAGATTCTCGAATACTTGGCCCGGGCTCTTCGAATTGTCCGGCTTGGTCCCGCGCGTCATGCCGGTCCGAAGATCCACGCGCCCGTTGCTCCCGAAGGTGGGCACAAGCTTGCCGGTCTTTGCGTCGATCGCCTCGAGATTGCCGTCTACACGAATAAAGAGTCGCTGGTCGGTGCGAGCTGCGTTTTCCCAATAGTTCAAGCCGCGGTAGACCCTGAGCCCGTTGCTCCCGGGGAACGGATGCACCCAGATCTCCTTGCCGTTTGTGGCATCGACCGCGACAAGGCTCCCGTTCTTCGCGAGGGCGTACATGACCCGACCCGCCACGAGCGGCTGGAACGTGTAGCCAACCTGGTCCTGGGTGTCATAGGTCCAGGCGACCTGCAGGTTGGCCACGTTGGAACGATCAATCTGGGTCAGCGCCGAGTAGTTCGACGAATCCGGGGCGCCGTTCGCGTACTGCCACGTCGTGTACGGCTCTGGACCCGCGTGGCCGCTCTGTGCGGCGAGCGCCAACCCGCCGCCCACCACGACCGTAAGCACCAGCCCTTGAATGGATCTGGAGGTCCTGAGCATTCCCATGGTCCACACCTCATTTCGGACGAGATTTGTTTTAAGAAACGAGTTTCTGGGGTACCAGCTTTTACGACGAACCGACACGAGCTCATATGACCGCCGTCATATGGCACTGGGACCGGGATGACGCATCTCCCAGCTTAGATCTGCGAGTACGCCGCGGGCCGCAAATACATGCTGCTGATGTTCGCGACGATTTCCGGATCGGTGAGGCCGGGCGTGGTGGAGAGCTTTCGCCACTCGGGATCGGCGCCAAACGCGCTCCACTGGGTGTCGCGCGCAGCCATGTTCTCGTACACCAGCATGTAGGTCAGATTCGGCATACTCGATCCGACGATCGTTTCGCCGAAGAAGACCGGCTGCATGCCGGCTTTCCGGAACAGCGCGATCTCGGCCGTGTTGAACATGTCGATCTTCTTCTTGCCGGCCTTCTCGCTGTGGCTTTCGTAGATACGGAGCTCGAAAATGCGGGCCCGCTTGCCATTTTCTCCTCCGCCAAAGGGCAGCTCCAGCTTCGGGATCCCCTCGAAGGCACGCATGAGGGAGCTGTTGAGCCGAACGAAGGCCGGCTCGGTTGCCGCAGCCTCCAGGTAAGGAGCCCCGGCTTTCTGGTATTCCGCGTCGGCCGCGAGCCGTGCCGGCAGAGACGCGAACGCGTCGAGACTCGGATGCACGAGCAGGACATACAACGACGGGCTGTCGGCGCCAATCATCACGTTGAAAGCGCCTACCGGCCCGACCCCCGCGCGCTGAAGTGCCGGGATCGCCGCAAGACGCCAGTAATCGTCCACAATCCGCGTGCGAAGCCCCCGCCGGAGATGGTACCGCCGCAATTCGTAGTACTCCGGCGACCGCGCGGGCTCACTCCCCCGCGAAGCGGTCTGCTCGGCGGCTGCCGCGGCGCCGCCCACCAGCAGTGTTCCTCCGGCCGCCAGCGTCGAGGTCACAAAATCGCGTCGATTCATTTCGCATCCCCCAGATTCAGGAAAATGTAGGCGCCTTTGTTGTTGATGACGTGGGGCACGCACTCAACGCCGAGTCGGAAAGCGGGAACGGCGCTATGGCGCCATCGAGGCAGGCGCAGGCAGCGTCACCTTGCCTGTGGCCGCCCATTCGGCCCCCCGAGGAAAGAGCGTGGCAAACGCAGCGGTCTGTATCGTCGGGACATCGTGCCCCAGCACGGTGGTGAAGACGCGTCCTTTGCCGTAGTCCACCGTCCACATCACCGGCTGGTGCAGGCCGGGACCTGAAAGCGGCTGCGGCGCCTTCGCGTCGGTGCGCGAGGCCTGGTAGAGCGCATGATCGTCCCAGGCCGTGGCCAGCACGCGATACGAGCCCTCGGGCTGCCAGCGCAGGTTGGCATAGAGCTCGTCGTTCGCCTGCGGAAACGAGCTCTTCAGTCCCTTTGTGATGGGATGGTCCGGATCCTTGATGTCAACGACAAAGTCGTGGCGGGCTGAGTGGTGACCGTAGCCCTTGCTCGGTGCCCACATGCCGGCGGCCAACTTCTCATACTCTGCCCAGCCATCGAAAGCCGCGACGGCAAAGTGGTAAATCACCAGGCCCTTGCCTGAGCGCACAAAATCCAGCAGAGCGAGATCGGCCCGATCCCCCCAACGCAGCTCGGGTCTGCCCCGTTCGTAGTAGTTCGAAATGACCAGGTCGTAGGGCGCCAGCGTCTCCGCGCTCGCACCGCGAAATTCTTCGGTCACACGAACGTCGAATCGACCGGTGTCCTCGAGCAGCTGGCGGAGGGCCGGCGTGGTGGCCCTCCAGTTATGCCCGTTCTGCCCGGTAATCATCAGAACGGAAATCTTCGCCGGCTCCGTGGCTGGCTGCTGGCCAACGACGAAGCCTCCAGCAGCCACAAGCGACAGGACGACGAGGGGCAGCCTGCGTTTCACCGGGAACCTCCGTTCATTTCTTTCAATCGCCGCTCGAACGTTCTGACGTTCCCTGGCTCGCAGCATGGAGTCCTGCGAGGCGGCCGAACAGGATCGATTTAGCCAGGCCATGCTGGGCCACCCCGCTCGCGCATTCGCCGCCGGCATAGAGACCAGGGATGACCTGGCCGTTCATGTCCACGACCTGCGCGTTGGTGTTGATCCGGATGCCGGCATACACGTCGTGCAGCACCGGCGTCGCCCATGCGGCATAAAACGGCGGCGTCTGGATCTTGTCGGTGGGCGTCGGCTTGCCGAAGTCGGCATCGACTCCCGCGTCGACGAAGGAGTTGTACCGTTCCACCGTCATGCGCAGAGCGCTGCCCTGCATCGGCCACGTCTGATACGGACACCTGGTGAGCTGACTCGCGAGCTCCTCGAGCGTGTCGGCGCTGAAGAAGAAGCCGCCTGCGCGATCGACGTACGGCGGTTCGGTATTCCACCGCTCGCGCTTCGCCGCAGCCGCATCGAAGATGGCCCAGATCGGGCCGCCACCGTTCAGCTTCTTCGGATTGCCGCTCCACGCCAGCGCCGCGTCGATGTGCTGGCGCCAGCCGAGCGAGCCCATAGGCTTGCCCCGGAGCGTCTCTTCAGAGAAGCGGCGGCCGTTCTCCTTCACCATGATGGCGTCCTGCCAGTCGATGATCCCGAGACCCATGGCGACCTGGCGGAAGAACACGGGGCAATCCGGCGGAATGGGGGGGCTGCCGTTCTGCCTGGTTCCGAGCCTGCCTCCCGCCCTGTCAACCTGCCGGTCACCGAGGTTGACCTGGTTGGACGCCGTCCAGAGCGAGGCCCCGACGGACATGGCCGCCAGCTCGCCGTCGGCGTCCTTCGTCGTCCAGGCGCTGGCCCAGACCCCGTACTCCTCGGTCAACCGCGGATCGTAGATGCGGCGGAAGTTGACATTGGCCGAAGGCCCACCAGTCGCGATGATGACGCCCTTGCGCGCGCGGATGTTGACGGTGCTCCCTGTCGGCTTGTTGAACTTGTCGACTTCCTGAGCGGTGACGCCAATCACGCGTCCGGAGTTCGGGCGCTCGCGGTGAATCCGCAACATCTTGTGGAGCACCAGGAATCTGACACCCTTGGCCCGGGCATGTTTCTCCAACGGCCTGATCAGCCCCGTGCCTCGAGTGCCGTCGACGATGTGCTCCGCCCGGTTCGGCCAGACCTTGACGTTGGCATTCCGGGGGACCTTCGGATCGCCCGGCCCACGCGTGCCGCCAAGGCCCGTGAACTCAACCCCGTGGTCCAGGAGAAAATCCATGGTCGCAACGGCGTTGTCGGCAAACGCGCGAATGAGATCCCGGTCGTTGTGCTTCGCGAGCGGGTTGCCGCCTGGGCCGTAGACGTCCGGATTGATTCCGGCGGGTGTCTGGCCTTCTGAGTCCGTGTAATCCAGGAAGAACTGATCCGGCGAGTCCTTGACCCCGTACTGCTGCTGCACCCGGTTGCCGCACCCCAGCTGAACCTGGCCGCCGCTGAGAATGCCTCGCCCGCCGACGTCCCAGCACTTCTCGACCACGAGCACAGTGGCACCGCGATCGACCGCCGCAACCGCCGCCGGCATGCCCGCCGCGCCGGAACCAATGACGACGACGTCATAGGTCTGGTCCCACTTGACGTTTGTCTGTACCTGGGCCGCTTCCACGGGCGTCTGGTTTGCGCCAAGACCTGCGAGCGCCGCGGCACCTCCGATGCCGGCTGCCGCTCCCTTGAGGAACCCTCTCCTGTCGACGTTTCCTCCCCTGCTCTCAGGTCGCTGCTTCTTCGCCATCAGTCGACAGCTCCTTTCTTGCCGAAGAAGATCATCGTGCCGAAGCGCCCGTTGTTGACGATGTCTGCGACACCATCGGCGTTCATATCGACGACCAGCGGCTGCCGTCCTACACCGGAATTGTTGTGAATGCGATGTGGAACGAAGTCGACGTCGCCTCCGGGCCGGCGAACCAGCTTGAACCAGTAGAAGACGTTCTCCGCGTCCTCGTCGGCGGGCCAGCCGTACGAGTAGTGGAAGTTGCCGAGGTTGTGATCTCTGTGCTTGCCTGTGACGATGTCCTTCAGGCCGTCGCCATCGACGTCGCCGAGCGCGAGCCCGTGCATTTCGGTGAACACCACGCCATGGCTCCTGGCCGGATCGCGATCCATGATCATGTGGCGGACAAAGGAGATCGCGCCCGCGCGGTCGCGTTTCTGCTCGAACCAGGCGAGCCCGTACGCATGTGCTTCGAGGCTCGCGATCACATCGTTGAGCCCGTCGCCGTTGACGTCGTACACCTGAATCTGCGCGCCACCTCCGGCGCCCTGGCCGGCACGGCCGAATTCTTCTGGGTGAAATTTCCACGGCACTTTGGTTGGCGACTCAGGTTGCTCCCACCAGCCCCAGCCCCGGAGCACGTCGATCCGGCCGTCGCCGTTCACGTCGCCAATACCGATGCCGTGCGGACCCCAGCTCGCCTGTTCGGTCAACTGATGCACGATCCAGGGCTTCGTCGGATCGGACGGATCGGGCTCGGCGTAGTTCACTGCGGAGCCATTGCCTCCGATCACGAACTCAGGTTTCCCGTCCCGATCGATGTCGGCCATCTCGACGTTCTCGGACGGCCCCGCCAGGTTCAGAATCTCGAAACGCGCCCAGCGGCGCAGCTCGTTGTGAGGATTCACATACAGGTAAACGGGACTTCCGCCCGTAAACGCCTTGACCACCACGTCGGGCCAGCCGTCACCGGTGAAGTCGGCGGCCTCGCACGAAAGCGTGGAGCCGTAGTTGGTGACGTCGAGTGGATAGGTGTGGTCGATCGTTCGCCCCTTCCTGAAATCCGGTCCCATCCAGACCATGAGGCCGGCCACAATGTCCAGGTTGCCATCGCGGTCGACATCGGCCACGCACGAGCCGTCTCCGTGGAAATAGGGGGTGACCACCTGCACACGAAACCGGCTCGCAAACGTGTCGACTGTCGGAACGATCTCCGCGTAGTTGCGGATGGCGACGTCTCTGAATCGCACTTCCGCGCCAGGACTGCCGGCCACGCGCAACGCCAGCGGGCCGAAGGCGCCGAACTGCGGGCGGAGCGCAATGCGATCCCCCTGGCCGAAACCGGGACCCATCGCCGGAGCGGGGTACCCCGTGCTGACCGTCGTGCCGTTCAATACGACGTTCAGCGCCTGGCTGTCGGCGTTCACCGGCGTGAAGAGCCGCACTTCGACCTGATTCCATTCGCCGGGTCGAATGCTCGCGGGAGGACGCGGCACCGACATCGGGTGACCGACAGGTGCGGGCGGAGGCACGCCGCCCTGCCGGCCACCACCGGCACCCGCACCGCCGCCGCGTGCAGCGGCGGGCGCGAGTTTGCGCCGTTCAAGTTCTTGTCCCATGGAACCGACGCTCAGCTCGTACGCGTTCAGATCGTCGTCAGTCAGGGAGATGTAGGTGCCCGTGGCACGCTCGCCCGCGCTCTCCATTCCCAGCAGAATGCCGGTCTGGCATTCGCCGGTGCAGCGAAATGAGAACTTCACGCCCAAATCCTGGTAGCCGCGATCGCTCAGGAGCCAGCCACCACCACCGGACGACACGGTGCCGATGATCTCGCTGCCTTCCACGCGCCAGGCAGCCGAGCCCTTCGCGTGCCACACGGCTGGATCTGTTCCATCGAGCCCGCCCACAAGACGTGCGGGCTGCTGGCCGAACGCCACGAGCGTGAATGCTGCCGCGAAGGCGGCGACCGCGGCCACACCTACTGTACGAGCCATTGACCCCCTCCAGTCACCGCTGTTCCGGGCTCAGTCTGCCACAGCATGACCGCATGCCGGCAAGCCTGGTATGACGGCCGTCATACGGCGCCGCGATGACCGCCGCCAACCGCGGCGCCCACTCACATCCGGCCCAGCCCGAGCCCGTGAAAGACGCATTAACGTGCGATCCGATAGGTACGGTCAAGTTCGACAAGCCGCACGACCAGCTCCGAATGCGCGTGCACATGAAAGATGTAACGCGGCACGTCGCGGCCGGTGGTTCGAGCCATGAAGGGCTCGCCCCAGAAGCTGAGTTGCGCTTCGACGTGGCCGTCTGATTCCCGGTCGGCCAGCACAAACGACACGTTCTCGCTCATCGTGCACCATCGCGGTTCGGTCACCTTCTCGCGTCCTCGACATGCTTCCAGCTTCGGGGCGACGTGAGCGCGCCAGTTCTCGCGTTCGCCCTCATCGAGGACGAACTCGATTCGGGTCACACGAGGGTTCTCGACAGCAGGCCTCAGGAGACAGTCGAACAGCTCCTGGGGCCGAAACATCAGCAGGCAGACGTTGAACCACACCATGTCGCCGCGCGCCTGTCGAGCGAACGTCTCGCTTGCCGAGCGCAGCTGGCGCGGCCCGACAAGGACGACGTCTGGCAATGCGAGCGCACTCTGCAGAGCCGTCATCGTCCGCTCGGTCCGCGCCGTGGCCTCCTCGACGCGCTCCTCGCGCTCCTCGTGGCGCAACTGCCGGAGCAGCAGGAGAGCCACGAGCACCAACGTGATCGTCAGGAGCACGTCCGTCTGGACGACGTGGAGGAAATGAAGAATCAACGCCGCCACCGCCGCGACGATTCCGGCGGCCGCGTCCCAATCGTACCTGCGGAACCATGGCCCTGGTGCTGATGGCTGCATGCGCATCAGTCTAGCCTCTTGGTGGCGGCAGCCGTATCATGCGTGGACCTGGCCGGCGCGCCATTCGCAGAGTAAGGGCATCAGCGTCGGAATGCGCCCTGACGTTCACGCATCATTCAGCGCCTCCTCGATGCTCTCTTCAATCCATCGCAACGCGTCGAGCGCGCGGGGAAGGCCGATCGTGGGCAGGGCAATCAACGCGACCTGCCGCAACGCCTCGGGCGACACGCCTGCCCGCAGCGCCTTCTTCGCGTGGATGTGAACGGTGCGATCGATGGCTCCGCCGACCGATACCGCCAGCTTGGCCAGCGCAATGGTCTGTGTGTCCAGCGGTCCCGCACAGCGGCACGCCTCGCTCAGCCCGTCATAGGCGGCGGCCACGGCGGGATATCGCGCCTCGAATCGCTTCCAGTTGCGCGGCGTGTTCTGCGCGCGGGCGGCCGCGCCGTTACGACGAACAATTGTGGGAGACATGGTGCGCTTCATACAGATCCAGACATTGCGGGCAGAGCCCGCGATCGATGCTCCACGACGGATAGTCGCGCTCAATCAGCGATCGCGCCGCGGCGCTCAGGCGTTCCGGATGCCGATCGAGTGACGCAACCGGAAACCGGCACAGCGGGCACCGGCCGGTCTCGCCGCGCTCGTCGCCGATCGACCCAGGAGGAGTGACAGCAAAGGCCGCCATCGCCTGGTGAGTCGGCGCGACTCGGTCGAACCACTCGTCGAAGGTGCGGCCCGCGCGATCGCCAAGCATGGAAAACGTCGAGCCGAATTCACGCCGGCGCGCGGCGCGGGCATCCGGATGAGCCAGACCTGTTCGGGCGAGGCGGCCGTCGATCGTCACATCCCAAAGGACGCGGTAGCGATCGCGAACGATATTGTCCGCTGACGGCCCGTCATCGGACGGCGGCAGGCGTCGCTCGTAGCCAAAGGCCGGGTCGAGCATATCGGCCACGTGCATGAGTTCGTGACGAAGCAGCGCGCGGAGCGGCTCGGGATCGAGCAACAGCGACGGCCTCAGCCTGAGCGCCAGGAGCGGCTGACGCCGGCCTGCGACGTCCGGGAGCGCGCGGTCGAATAGATCCGCGCCTTCCTCCTGGCGCCGCAGGGCGCGAAGCACGCGGACCTGAGCGACACGTTCGGCAACCTCCGCGCGTTCCTCGATCGCGTTCTCGACTGGTCGGTGGAGATCCAGGCGCACGAACCATTTCAGGTGTGCCGCGCGGAAGGCCGCATCGCGCCGCTCCGGATCGGCGATGTCGTACGCGGCATTTCGCTCCAGCCGAAATCCACGAATCATGTCGCCCGGCATCGTTCGCTCGGCCAGCAACACGGCTTCCTCGACGAGATCGGGAGCGTACGTCGTATCGATCACGGGTGTCGCTGAATTTGAATGAGATCCTCAGCCGAGCCGCACATCATCGGCGTGTCGTCGACCAGCTCCGGGCGCACCGTGAGACCAGCCGGACCGCCTTCAACCCCGGCGCGCGCGCATACCCCATCGAGGAACCGGAGGAAGACGGATCCGAGCGCCCCGTAAAACATGCCGACGCCGTCGGCGGCCAGCGCGGTGCCGAACGCGCGGCCAAAATGCCCGAGGTGGTCGCGCAGGAAGGCACGTTCGGCCTGTGCGGTCACCTCAAGCGTCTCCGCGTCGCCTTCGCCTTCGAGCTCCATCGCCAGAAGCCGGGCCTGCTTCCGATTCAGGAACTCGAGGAACTCGCACTCACAGGCGACGTGATCCAGCCGCACCTCGGACGCCGAGGGCGGAGTGAGCCCGAAGGCAAGGTAATACCCGGCGAGGTCGGCGAGCTGCTGCGGCTGCTGGAACTTGTTGTCGTCGCCGAACTCGGTTTCACAGGCACACACCAGCCCGCGCGTGGTGTGGCCGAAGACCCGCCAGTACTGGCCCGCCAGCGCGTCGAGGTCGCCGACCGCGACGGCCGTCAACTGCCGAACCGCTGTGTCCAGAGCGGCGGTCCCGTCCGGCACGTCGACGCATCCCAACGCCTCGACGAACAGAGAAAAGCCGTCAGAGGCGCCCATGTCGCGGAGCCGGGCGCGCGTCGGCTCCTGAAACGCGATGGAAAACGTCCGGTAGACAACAGCCATCGCGAGCGAGTCGTTCATGCGGCTGACGGGATCGAGCATGTTGGTCCTCAGATCGAATTCGCGTGCTTGTTCGTGCGAACGTGCAGCGGTTCCTCGACCGTCGTCCGGAAGAGCTCCTGGCCCCGCTTGCCGAACGCGATAACCGTGTCGTTGTAGAGCTCGACCTTCCTGCCGTGCAGCGTGCCTTCGTAGATCTTGGGACCTTCCTGGATCTCGTACTTGTAGATGATGCGGTTCGACCGCCTGAACAGCTGGAGCACCGCGAGCAGCTCGCGGCTCGGGTTCGCGTAGCGGTCGATCGCACCGTCGACACCCGGCCCGAACATCTGCGTCAGATACGGCCGCGCCACCCATCGTGGGGGAATGTAGTAGCCGTTGGGCTGCGTCCCGAACTGCGGATACAGAGGCAAGGCCACCTTGGCGACATGGACCATGTAATAGAGCGGGTTGTAACGATCCTCAGCCCACGTGCCGTCTTCCGCCATCTGCACCAGCCCCTGCATACGGATCTGTCCGATGCACGCGGCCATGCAGCGCGTCTCCATGGGCTCGCCGCCGCTCTCCGGATCCGTCCCCTCGACCCTCGGATAGCAGGCGATGCACTTCTCGCTCGTACGGGTGTTGCCCCGGTACATCGTCTTCTTGTACGGGCAGGCTTCGACGCACTTGCGGTAGCCACGGCACTCGGACTGATCGAGGAGAACAATGCCGTCTTCGGGCCGCTTGTAGATCGCATTACGAGGACACGCCGCCAGGCAGGCCGGATACGAGCAGTGATTGCAGATGCGGGCCAGATAGAAGAACCAGGTGTTGTGCACCGGAAGTTGCTCACCGGTGGAGTGGAGCTTGTCGCGCACGCCGGGCTTGCCAAGCGGATTGTCCTCGTAGATGTTCGGGGAATTCCATTCCTCGTCGGTTGGGAGGTAGCCAAGCACGCGCGCGCTGTCGGGGCTGAGCGCGCGATCGGCCGCCTCGAAGATCGTCTGTCCTTCGAACTTGCCGTGAGGGGCCGACCGGTTATCGGCCTCGGCGCCGCCCCATACCTGACCGTCGGGGTTTGCCTGTTCCAGCAGGCCCAGGATCTTGGCATCCCACCACTGTGGGTAGCCGCCGTACGGCTTCGTCTCGACATTGGCCCACCACATGTGCTCCTGTCCCTTGCTGAAGGTCCATGTCGACTTGCACGCCATGGTACAGCTCTGGCACGCGATGCAGCGGTTGATGTTGAAGACGAACGCGAACTGCCGCGACGGGTAGCGCGCGTCGTGCGGATAACTCATGTCGCGGCCGAGCTGCCAGTTTTTCACGGTCGCCATCGTCAGCTCCTCGACCGGATCAGCCGAAGCGGCTTGATCGCGATCTCGTCGTCAGGTGCATCCGTCACCACGCAGCGTACGCGCCCCCAGACGCTCAGGCTATCGTCGACGATGCGCGCGATCGCGTCCTCGCCAAGGAGCTGCCAGGCCTGGTAGGCCCCGGCATAAAACGGCGCGCGGAACAGCGCGAGAATCTGCGCGCGCGTGTGCCCGAGCTGGGCGAACTCGTCGGCGAACGCCTCGGCCATGCCCCGCGTCACCCCCTCATCACCGGGGAGCGCGACGCCGACGAGCTCCTGCGGGTCCTGCGGATCCGGATCGTCGTACGGCATGTCAGCCTCTCTTCTTTGTGAGGTCGCCGGCGAGATATCGCTTCATCGCCTCGCTCTCGTTGTCTGGCGAGTAGCCGGTCGTGGCCGGAGCCCAGATGCCTTTGCCGCCCATGCCGCCGTCCTCGGCTTTCGTCACCCGCACGAGCGTTTCCTTCGGCACCGTGTTGACGGCGTGGTTGTCGGCTTCACCGCCGAAGATGAACGACATGGCCGCCTTGGCCTTGTGGAAGAGCGTGTCGGTCTGGTGCATCGGCATGTGCCAGTTGCGCGTGATCGACTGTTGCGACCCGTAGCGGAGGTTCGCCTGATATCCCGTGTTGGCCGACAACGCGCGACCATCGGGTCTGGTCTCGTGCGCCTTTACGCTCTTCTCGGTCGCGATGAACGGCGCGTGTTTCATCATCACGATGTTGTAGGGGTACGCGCGGTTGTAGGTGACGCGCAGCATGCACCGCGCCACGCGGTAGAACGGATCGTCGGGCTTGGCCCCGATGTATGGGCGATCGGCGGGGTTCGCGTCGATGTAGACATAATCGCCGTCGTTGATGCCCAGATCGCGCGCCGCCTGCGGGTTGATGTGCATCTGGTGCTCCCCGACGCACGGCGCACGCTTGTCGAGGCGGTACGGATCGCCGAAGTTCGAGTCGTAGAGCATGTGCCAATCGACGTTCGACCAGCCTGAATGAACCCGGTGCCGTGTCTTGGGCGTCAGGCAGTAGAACTGAAATCCCTTTTCCCACAGGAAGTTCTTGGTGACTCGCGCCTGCGCCCACGGCATCTTGATATTGCGGATCGTGCGATCGTCCCAGTGCTCGGCGGTCCGCGGGATGCCGTAGTCCTCGGGACGGATGTACGGATTCCCACTGACGATGACATTGGGCAGATACGGCGTCGCCTCGGGCCCTTCGCGATGCACGATGAAGTTCTCGCCGTACTCGATGGCCTCCGGCACGTCGGCGTAGGCATGCAGCCGGCCGGTGTCGGTGTGGAACGGCTCGCTATCGTGCACCTGCTCGTAGAACGGAATGCGCGGATACGTGCGGAAGTTCAGCAGGGCGCCTCCCGGAGGGCCGTACTTGCCGGCCATGAGGTCGGAGACCGTATAGCCGCTCGTCGTGGTGGACGTGTCGAGCAGCCGTTGCAGATAGATGTCGCGATTGCCCTCGTGCTCGAACTTGAACATCTCGACGAACCGCTGGTCACCGGTCACCTCCGCCATGGCCCTGCCGATGCCGGCAAGAATGGTGAGATCGTCCTTGCTGTCGAACACCGGCGGGATGCCGCCTTTCCAGACCTGCAGGAATGGATTGGAACAGCTGGCGGTGACTTCGAGACCCTCGAATTCCATCCACGAGTTCGCCGGCAGCGCGAGATCGGCGTACTCGATCGAGGCGGTCATCTGGATGTCCATCGAGACGATCATTTCGATATTCGGATTGACGTTCTTGATCATCTCGTAAGCGTGCTTGGCGTTGTTAATCAGGTTCACGTTATTGAAGATCAACGCCTTGGTGGGCGTCGGCATGTGCGTGGCGCCGGTAAAATTCTTTCGGCCGAACTTGGGCGTCTGCACGATGAGCGCCTTGTCGCCGTGATTCCAGTACGCAGGCTCCTCATCCTTTGTGTAGGCGTGGGCGTGGATGTCCTTGCCCGGAGCGTTGGGGTCGAGGGTCAGGTGGAAGGGATCTTCGGCCACCCATCCCTTGAAGCCGGGGCCCGACCAGGCCGACCCCTGAAACAGCGCCGCCTTGTAATTGCCCGCCCACGTGTGACAGCCGGCACCCGGCTTCCCGATGTTGCCGGTGAGCATCAACGGCAGATAGGCCGCGCGATTCATCTCGGTGGCGTGGAACCAGTGGTTGATGCCCTCCCCCTGATGGATGGCGGCAGGCGCGATCGTGGCCAGATCCTCGGCGAGCTGCTCGATGAGATCTTTCGGCGCCCGTGTGATCTCGGCGACGGTATCGAGGTCGTAATCCTTCAAGTGAACCTCGTACATCGTCCACAGCGTCGCGCACTCCACCGTTTTCCCATCGGCGAGCTTGATCGGGAATCGCCCGGCGAGCGCGGGCTCGATGCCTCGCTTCGCCATGACGTCGCCGATGTCCTCGCGTGTGACGGCGACCGGCGCGTTCTTCTTCGTGTCCCAGACAACGAAGTCGCCGAGCTGGGCGTGCTGCTCGAGCGTGAGCCCCTGGATCTTCATCGACGGGCCGTCTGGCCCGATCGTCGTCGTGTAGCCGGGAAACACCTCGTGCGCCCGGAGCCGCTTCAGCGTGTCGGTGCGGACGAGCAGCGGGAAGTCGGTGAACTGCTTGACGAACTTCTCGTCGTACTGCTTCTTGTCGATCATCAGGCGCGTGATCCCGAGGAACAGCGCCGCGTCGGTCTGCGGCCGGATCGGAATCCAGTAGTCGGCCTTGGTGGACGGCGGCCCGTACTCCGGCGCGATGACGACGATCTTCCCGCCCCGCTCCATGCACTCGATGAACCAGTGCGAGTCGGTCAGCTTGTTCTCGACCAGGTTCTTCCCATCCATGACAATGAGCTTGGAGAACCGGAGGTCGTTGAAGTCGCAGTCGGACGCCTGCAGCCCGTGCACCCACGGGTGGCCTGGCGCCTGATCGCCGTGCCACGTGTAGTTGGAGAAATTGCGGCCGGCCATGGCCTTGTCTTCCCCCACGCCCCGGATCTTCGCGTCGAGCAGCGCCATCGAATTGTTCAGGCGGTACATCCCGTACTTGCCCAGTACGCCCAGCAGACCCATCCCCCCGCGCATCTTGAACGTGCGCGTGCCGGCCCCACCCGTCTCGCGCACCATCTCGGGCTGATAGCCCTGCGCGAGCAGTCGCTTGGTGCCCTCTTCTCCGCTGTATCGCCGGGCGATCGCGTCCAGCGCTCGGGCGATGTTCGAGAAGGCATCCTCCCAGGAGATCTGGATGAACTCGTCGTCTCCGCGGCGGCTGAAGTAGTACTTGTCCTTGTTCTCCGGCGTCAGCTCGGGGAACCCCGCATCGGCCCAGGCCTTCCATCCCCGGCGTACGATGGGATGGCGCAGGCGGTACGGCCCGTAGAGCACGCGGTGGAACGTGTAGCCCTTGGCGCACTGGCGCGGGTTCCAGTTGTTGGTCGCGTGATTGCCGTAGAGGTCGGCGTAGTCCTGGTAGTCGTAGGTGGCGCCGCTTCGCACGACAATGCCGTTGCGCACGTACGCCCGGATGCGGCAGGCGTGGGTGTCGTTGGGCGAACACACCCAGTCGAATGTCGAATCGTAGCGATACTGGTCGTGATAGATCTTCTCCCAGTCGCGACCGACGCGTCTCGCCAGGGGATTCCCATCGTCCGCCGGTCGGAAGAGCCGGCAGCCACTCTCGAGGCCGGCCAGCGAGAGCGCAGTGCCCGCGCCGAGCCATTGCAGGAACCGGCGCCGTGCGAGATCGGCATGGTCGTTGTGATTGGGTGTGTCGCTCACGGCGCGCTCCTTCTCTCTGTCACCGCTCGAGCACGAGCTCTTGCCAAATCGTCACCGACTTCTTCCCATCGCGGTCCCCGGCGCTGCCGTTCCACACGGCGAAGGCCACCGGCACACGTCCGCCGGGCGACAACTCGACTTCACCGGACGGCGCGGACAGCGCCCGCGTAAACTGCACCCGATATGAGCCGGTCATGTGCTCACCGTTGGCCACCACCGACTGCGAGGCGCGCGGATGGGCCTTGAGCGTGCCGAATCCCTGCGCCGTCAGATTTTCGGCGGCGCTGTGACGCGTCGGATCCGCAACGATGTTGCCGGCGCCCCAGGCGGTCACAAAGGCAGGATCGGACTGGAGCGTCAACGCATTTCGCGTGGGTTGCTCGAGTGGCGACTTGGACGAGTTTGGGTAGGAATCAATACCAATGTTGGGGTAGATCTTGTCGATCTCCTGAAACGCCGGCGCCATATCGGCCTGCCGTTCCGCCTTCCACATCCAGATGTTCACGGGTGCGCCCGGCTGGCCCATGGCGAAGAACGGCGGATCGGGCGCGAGCGCGAATTCGGCGGCAACACTATCGCGAAAATCCTGAGGCCGAATCGCGGTCGCGTCGTGCGTGTTGTCTTCCCACTTCAGGAGCATCGCGAGGGTCTTCCCGTCGTGCACCGCTCGCACCGTGATTTCTTCGGGACGATCGGTGCGCCACCACAGCGGCATCATGTGAAGGTTGACGGCCGGTGTGTTGCGCCATACGCCCGAATCGGCATGTGTCGGCAACTGCGGCACCCGCGTCGCCACGATCCTGAACTGCTTCATCTCCACTTTCGCGCGCTGCGCATCGCTCGAGAGCGATCGGACGAAATGCACGAGATGCCATCCGTCGCTGCCCTGTAGATAGCCGCTCTGTGGCATCGGCGATCCGGGCAACCCCGCGACGATGCGGCGATAGACGCTCGCAGCGTCGGGGCTTCCCTTGAAGACGCCGAGTGTCAAATCGCGAGGCCGTGTCGGATAACCCTTTGAGTCGACTTGTTTCTGCGCGCCGTCGCCTCGACCTGTCGCGCCGTGGCACGGGGCGCAACCTTTCAGGTACAGCTCGGCGGCGCGAGCCTGTGCCGCCGCGTCATACGCAGGCTCTACGGGTACCGTGACGGGACCGCCGGCGCCGTTGCCCCATTTGTCAGGTTCGTGACTGGCTTTGATGACAAGCGGGCGCTTCGAGAACGCCTTCACGTAGTGCACGAGCCCCCAGCGCGTTTCTTCACTGAGGTGCGCCCACGAGGGCATGGCCGAACCCGGCATGCCGCGCGAGATCGTCCGAAACAGATCCACGTCGGTCGGCACACCGTCCCACGTCGAAATCAACCGGTACTGCCCCAGCGTGAAGTCTCTGGGGCGCGGATAGAGCAGATACGCGGCGGCACCGAGCCCATCACCCGCGCTGCCGTGACAGGCCAGGCACTCCTTTTGGAAGGTCGTACGTCCGAGGTCGATGAGATCGCCTGAAGCCGGCAGGACTTGTGCGGGCTCCAGGCTGTGCGGGACGGGTCCAGATTCAAGGCGTTCTGGCACCGATCGTGTACAGCCGGCCGCGATGACAAGAATCCAGAGGCAGAGGGACCAACGCCGCACAGCGTCCGAAGGCATGACGACCTCCAATGGCTACGTTTTACAGTGAGCCGCAACGGCCGCCTATGACGGCTGTCATACGAGGTTTCGATGAAGACGCTGTGCGACAACGGTCAGGTACCCGGTCCGCTGCTGCGCGTGAAGGAAGGCCGGCCGCTCACCGTCGATGTGGCGGTACTCGAGTTGAGCGATCGGACTCATTAGAGGCGGCGCGAGTCCGATCGCGGCCTCACTTTTATTGCAGCGATTCGACGTACTTCGTGAGGCCTTCAATGCGCAGCCTCATCCCGGTGTCCCCGCCTGGCATTTCACGAAGCGCCTTTCCCCAGACAGGCATGTCGCGGCTGCCGTGTGCGGAAATTTCGTCGAGCCCCTCTATGTAACGACGCACTCTCGTATCCGGAAACTTGCCGCCGTTTCGCACGCTGAGTCTGGTGAGATCGGCAGGCACCGTCTTCAGCGCCGCGGCGGCTGGCCCGTCTCCTCTTCCACCCAAACCGTGGCAGGGGGCACAGTACTCTCGAAACATCCCCGGTGAATCGCCTCCTTCGACGAACGGTGGCGGTTTGTTGATGATCCTCGGCTTGTCCTGGGCGCCGGCTGTTCCGCCGAGCGCCAGCGTGAACATGGCAGCCATCACGATGGTGCGCTTCGCCATAGGCATACTCCTTTTCCTGCTTCTTGCGTGAGCCTCCGCGTGCGTGACCCCGGCCAGTGCAAAGCACGTTCCGCTCAATGTCGCATCAACGCGGCCGTTTCACTCGCATTCGTCGAGCTCCCCTCACGATCGCGGTCCTCAGGTGTGGATTTTTCCCGAGCGCTGCGAGAATCCCCCAATCGACTCGTCGCGCTTACAGAGAAATTACATTCGGCCGCTGCCCAACCCGGTAGGATCGTGGTTTCGGCTGGTCTGGAGGCCTGACATGTCTGTTTCACCGCGATCGCGCCCCTGCGTACTGCTGACGTCGGTCTTCGGTCCCTTTGCCCGCGACGACGAGTTCGGCAGCCGCGCCATCAACCCGCTCGAGCTCTATCACAACCAGGTGACGCGCGCGCAGGGACCGTTCTCGCTGCGGATGCACCATCGCTCCTGGGGCATCATGCTGATTCAGGAGAACATCTCGGCGAGGTCGACGCTGCTCGATTTTCCGACGCGCGAGCGCTTCATCCAGGAGCTGACGTCGAACGCGTACGACGTCGTCGGCATTTCCGGGATCATCGTGAACATCGGAAAGGTCCGGGAGATGTGCCGGCTCGTCCGCCTGCACTCGCCGAAATCGGTACTCGTCGTGGGTGGACACGTCGCTGCGATACCAGGCGTCGAGCGGATGCTCGACGCCGATCACATCGTCAAGGGCGAGGGCATCCGCTGGTTTCGCGAGTTCCTTGGCGATCCGGTCGATGCGCCGATCGCGCATCCGGCCATACCCTCTTCGTTCGGGTTCCGGCTCATGGGCCTGAAGGCGCCGCGCGGCGGCGGCGACCCGGCGGCCACCATCATTCCGTCGGTCGGTTGTCCGATGGGCTGCAACTTCTGCACGACCTCGTCGTTTTTCGGCGGCAAGGGGCATTTCGTGAACTTCTACCATACGGGAGCGGAGCTGTTCGACATCATGTGTGAGGTCGAGCGCAAGCTCGGCGTGCGCACCTTCTTCATGATGGACGAGAACTTCCTCCTGTATAAGAAGCGGGCCCTGGAGCTCCTCGACCACATGAAGCGGCACGGCAAGCCGTGGTCGATGTTCGTGTTCTCCTCGGCCAACGCGATTCGCCAGTACGAGATGCGGCAGCTCGTCGAGCTGGGCGTGAGCTGGGTCTGGATGGGGTTCGAGTCGCCGGCCTCGGGATACATCAAGCTGAAGGACACCGATACCATCGCGTTGACGCGCGAGCTGCAGTCGCACGGCATCCGCGTGCAGGGGTCGACGATCGTCGGTATGGAGCACCACACGCCGGAGAACATCCGCGGCGAGATCGAGCACGCCGTCGCGCACGACGCGGACTGCCACCAGTTCATGCTCTACACCCCGGTGCCGGGCACGCCGCTGCACGCGGACATGGAGACGCAGGGGCGGATGTTGAAGGACGTCGACCTGGCGGACATCCACGGGCAGTACAAGTTCAATTTCAGGCACGAGCACATCGAGCGAGACGACTCGAAGACGTGGCTCGACTTGGCGTTTCAGCGCGACTTCGAGACCAACGGGCCGAGCCTGCTTCGCATGATGCGGACGATCTTCGAGGGGTGGAAGCGCTACCACCAGGACAGCGATGCGCGCGTGCGTGCCCGCTTCTGTGCCGAGGCGTCGAAGCTTCGCGAGGGATACGGGGCGGCGCTGTGGGCGATGGAACGGTATCTTCGCCATTCGAATGCGCCGATCAGCGCGCGCGCGAGAGACTTGCGGCGCGAGATTGAGCGCGATCTCCGCGGACTCTCCTGGGCGATCGACCGCCTTGTGGGGCCGGTGCTGCTCTGGGCGGCGCGCCGCGAGGCGGCGAGGTTTCCGGCCGGGCGCCCGCTCGAGCCGCAGACGTTCGTCGAGCGGCGAAACTGGTAATCGGGCGCCCACGATCTTGTACACGGCGCGTCGATCTGATGTATGTTGACTCGAGATGACAGATCTCAAGCCGGACTCTCAACTCCAGGACAAAGCCGCTCTCCGCTGGAGCCGTCTCGAGGACGAGCGAGGCGCCTGCGTCGTTGTCTCGGATCGCATGGAGCTCGTGTACATCAACGCAGCAGCCCTGGAACTGGTGGCGGGCGCGTGGTTCGGCAAGCGCTGCTTCGAGGTGCTTCCCGTCGTCGACGAGGCGTGTGCCTTTCACTGCCCGAAAATACGGGCCGTCAACGAATCGGGGGACGTCGTCTACTGCGAGGAAACCGTGCTGGGAAGCAGCGGCCCGAAGGTCTTCGGCGTCGGATTGATTCCCCTGGGGCCGACGAGCGACGATCGCGCCCGCGCCGTGCTCCTGCTGCGCGCCAAGGAAGAATCCATCGAAGACAGCGCGTTCCGCGCGCAGCTGCTGACGGACGCGAAGAGCCTCGCGCGAAGAATTATTCTATAGGTCGCCGCGCGTCAGGTCAGAAAGCGCGCGCCATTTCCAAGTCGCCATGCTCGAACGCTGACGCCATGCGGTCGGCGTCCGATTGCGTCAGGCCGTGCCGTACAGCTACGTCGCGCCATTTCGAAACGGCTTTTCCCACCTGAGCCGCTATTTCGCGAGCTCTCCCGGCATCGAGCTCAAAGTACTCGGCAACACCGAGAGCCAGAGGGAGCGAGGCGCTGCTGTCATCTTCGTTGATCGCCATCGAGAGGACGCGAGGCTTGATGTCGACCGGGACCGGGTTCAGGTCATAGGCCGGCGAGAGTCGCCAGCCATCACGGCCTTCGTAGAGAAAGCCGTGATTGCGCAAGTGGTCGTCAGTATTCGAGATCAGAATGCTGAATACAATCCGGCGCCACAGCGCTTCCATGTCTTCCTGGGGCGCGGCTCCGTGCCGGCGCAGCGCATCGACGATCTCCATGTAGCTGCGGGTTTCGTTGTCCTTTGCTCCCAGCATGCTCATGGCTGACAGGAACGGAATACGTTGTGCGCCATATCTGTCGAAGCGCCGCAGGAGCAACACGGACTTGTTCGCCACAGTCTCGAGGCGTGTCTTGGGAACGGCAATCCCGGCTTTCTTTGCCAGCGTGATGGCTGTGGCCTCCCAGAGCACGGCGTTGAACTCGTCATCGCGGCGCGGAAATTTCGCGATCGCAAGATGACCGTCGCTCTCTCTGACCGATGCCTTCGGCCGCGCACCGCCAAGCGACGAGCCTGGCGCGAAGAGCAGCCGCAAGTCTTCCTCAGTGTCCTTCTCATCCAACACGCGCTCCGCCGCAGACAGCAGCTTTGAAAGTTCGACGAGCGGCGGTATTCGCTTGACGCCTTCTTCCCGTAAGAACGGCCCACCCTCGCGTTCGGCAAAACGCAGCGCGCCCTGACGCGCCTCGTCGTCGACGAGCATGAGGAAGTCAATTTCGTGCAGGGTGCGCGGAGCCTTCCCTTCGCGTTCGGCGCGCCGTCGCTCCATTCGGCGCATGAGCACGCGTCCCCAGCGGTCCGGCGCCGAGTCCCCAATAGCACCAAACATCGGCGCATCGCCCGCCGTGTGAAACGGGCCGGGGCCAAGGGCGAGTGCCGGTTCGAGAGAGAATCGCGCCGGATGTACGAGCCAGGCAGGGGCGTATTCGAAGGTTGCACTTTCCTTGTCTTTGCGTACGCGCGCCCACAGCTTCCCCATCAGCTGAGGGGCGCCGTCCAGATCCACGTATACAAAGACTTCCCGGTCCATTACTTCCTCGTCGCGCGTTGCGGTGTTCGCGGTCCACGTATCCGTAGCGGCAAATGCTCCTCTTCGAGCTGAAGACCAACGGAATCGTTCCTGGCGTCGGCGATGTCCGCAAGGCGGTCGGACATGCCCATCACGAAAAGGACAGTGGCATAGATGCCCATTGCCACGCCGGGATCGCCCTTTTCAATCTTGACAAGCGTCGTTCGGCTGATGGAGGCGCGTTGGGCCGCGATGGCCACAGGGATGCGCCGCCGCCGCCGAGCATCTCGGATGTCCTTGCCCAACTTGCGCAGACCGCGTCTGACGGGAATCGGGAGAGCCACGGATGAACGACTCGTTCTCATATTTACCGTCCATTTATACGAACGTTAATATACTTAATGTATATTATTATGGACGTTAAATCAAGGGAGGGCTACTACCGGCCACCAGTTACCGGCTATTCGCTACTCGGTCGCGCGAAATTCTGCCGCGAGTGTTTCGACCACCGCCGTCGGCGTCGGCCCGTCGTGCACGACGACGCGGTACCGCAGCGTCAGCGGCGCACCGGTTTTGATGGTATACGGCCCGAGCACGGCGATGTTCGGGACCACGGCGCTCCAGGCCAGCTCCTCACCTGGGCAGGGCGAACACGTAGTACCCCTGAGCCTCGGGCCTGCCCGGCACCCACGCCGTCGACTGCCGGCCGATGTTGTCGAAGATCGGCCCGGTCCTGGCGGCGAAGGCGATGTACTGTCGCCCGCCGACCTCGTACACCGATGGAATCCCTTCGGGACCCGATTCGATTTCCTTCTCCCACAGGATGTTCCCGGTCTCCTTGTCGTAGATGTGAAGCGTGCGATCCGAAAACGTGCCGGCGATGAGCAGGCCGCCGGCCGTCACCACCAATCCGTTTCTCGTCGGATGGTAGCTGCCCGTGTTCCTGATCCCCCTGACCGCAAGCGACGGGACGACGCCGAACGGAATCCGCCACGTGATCGTTCCCTCGCCAAGGTTGTAGGCCACAATCTCCGACCACGGCGGACCGATCGCGGGAAGCCCGTTGCTGGCGTTCCACGTCGTGTACGGCGCGTAGTAGCGCGTTTGTCCCGGTGGAGGCGGCGGGACTGGCGGGCCGCTTCGGGGCCGCGGAGGCGCACCGGCCGCCGGATTCAGCAGATAGGCGATGAGCGAATCCAGTTGCTGCGGCGTGATCGTCGTATCCGAGTACCCTGGCATCTGACCGACGCCATCACGCACAGCGCTCGTGAAGCGCTCCGCTCCCATGTCAGTGGGAGAGGTCACGCCGGTTGGATCCGCGCCGTGACACGATTCGCAGTGCTGTGCGTAGACCGATCGGCCCACCTGTTCTCGTGTCCCTCCTTCGGGTATCGACACACCGGCTCGTAATGACAGGATGGGCAGTGTGGGCGCGTCGATCGATCGCACGTAGAGCATCCCCGTCTCGGGATCGCCTGCCATGCCGCCCCAGTTATTGCCCCCGAGCTCACCCGGCATTCTGACCGTGACGCGCGTGCTGGTCGGCGTGAAGAGGCCCTCGTTGCGCGCGTTCACGAGAATCTCGCCGAGCTTCGCCTTCTCCTCCGGCTGAACGTATGGATTCAGATCCTCGAGGGTGAATTTCTGGCGAGCGAACGGCGGCGGCCATGTCGGGAACGGCTGCGTTGGATACAACTCCTCGCCAGGCACGTCGCTCCTGGGGACCGGCCGCTCTTCGATCGGCCACAGCGGCTGCCCCGTGACGCGATCGAACACGAAAAGAAAACCGTGCTTCGTGCCGACGGCCACCACGTCGACCGGCTTGCCCTTGTGCTGCACCGTCATGAGCTTCGGGCTCGGCACGATGTCGTAGTCCCAGATGTTGTGGTGCACGATCTGGTAGTGCCACAACTTTTTGCCCGTGCGCGCATCGAGCGCGATCAGACAATCCGCAAACAGGTTGGCGCCGATCCGGTCGGCGCCGTAGAAATCGTAGGTCGCTGAGCCAGTTGGAAAGTACGCGATGCCGCGCTTCTCGTCGATCGAGATCTCGCCCCAGGTATTGGCTCCGCCGGCATAGGTGTGCGCGTCTTTCGGCCAGGTCTCGTAGCCCTCATCACCGGGAAGCGGGATCGTGCGGAAAATCCAGGCGAGCGTGCCGGTCACCACGTCGTACGCGCGAAGGTACCCGAGCGATGAGCCGTATCCCTCACCGGTCGTCGAGCCCATCAGGATGAGGTTCTCGAACACATGGCCGGGCGTGCCTGTCGGGTTGGCGCGCGGCACCGCCTCTCTGAAATCAACCAGGCCGCCCTTCCCAAACGACGTGATGGGCTGGCCAGTGCGCGCGTCGATCGCCCGAAGCTGGCCGCCGGCCGTAAACAGTAGCCGCCGATCCGAGCGGTCCTGGCTTTCCCAGTAGTTGATGCCCCGGTCGGTCGGACGCCCCTCGACCGCGTGAGACCACACTTCCTTTCCCGTCACGGCATTCAGAGCGACGATGGCGCCTTCCTGTCCCATCACGTACATGAGACCGTCGACGATCACAGGGTTGAATCCGAACCTGTTGGCCGGGCCGGTGACCTGGTAGAACCAGGCCAGCTCGAGCCGGTTCACATTCGCCCTGTTGATCTGCGCAAGAGCGGAGTACTGCATTCCGTCCGCTCCTCCCCCGTAGTCGCTCCACGTGGTGTACGGCTGTGTCGGTGGCGGAGGTGCGGTATGCAGGATCGCGCCGGCGAACAGCACCACCACCGCGGCGCCCACCGACAGACGGATCCGGGACCCTTGATGTCGCGTGCTCATGCGTTGTTCCTTCCGACGGCACGAATTACAGGTTGCCGCGCTTCAGCTCCTCAACAGCGTAATGGCACGCGCGTGCCGTCAGCGCCATATACGTCAGCGTGGGATTCTGATTGCCGCTCGATGTCATGCAGGCGCCGTCGGTCATGAAAAGGTTCGGCACGTCCCACGCCTGATTCCAGCCGTTCAAGACTGATGTCCGTCGATCGCGCCCCATGCGCGCTCCACCCATCTCATGGTTGGCGTTTCCAGGCGTGCTCACGCGCGTGGACGGACGCACGCGTGTCGCGCCAGACGCGTCGAGCAGCTCGACTGCCGTCGTAGTCATGTCGCGATGCATCGCGCGCTCGTTCTCGCTCCAGGCACACTCGATGTGCAGCACGGGGATGCCCCACGCATCGACCATCGTCGGATGCAGCGTGCATCGATTCTCTTCCCGCGGCAGCGTCTCGCCGAACGCACTGAATCGCATCACCCAGGGGCCGAGATCCGCGAGGCGATGCTTGAAGGACGCCCCGATGCCAGGCTCGGTCGCCATGCGTCCCCATCCCGCGCGAGAGGCACCGCCCTGAAAGCCGTATCCGCGCAGGAATGCCGGATGGCGGGATCCGACGTTGCGAAACCGCGGAACGTAGATGCCGTTCGGCCGCGCCCCTATCACGCGCGTGTCGCCAAACCCGTCGATCTCTCCTTCTGCGCCGCCCCACTTGATGTGGTCCATGATGCTGCGGCCCACCTGCCCGCTCGAATTCGCGAGCCCCTCGGGCATGCGGTCGGTCCGCGAGTTCAACAGGATTCGGGCGCTCTCGAATGCCGACGCGCACAAAAAGACGACGCGCGCCGAATACTCGTGAGATTGGCGCGTCTGGGCGTCGATGACATGCACCCGCGCGACGCGACCTGTGGCCGGATCGCGCACGAGGTGACGCACAACGCTGTGAGGCCGCAGCGTGAGCCGCCCCGTCGCCTCGGCGGCAGGAAGCGATGCCGACAGCGAGCTGAAGTACGACCGCGTCACGCAGCCGCGCTGACACGGGCCGCAGTAGTGACAGGCAAGCCGACCGTTGAGCGGCGCCGTCAGGACGGCCACCCGGCCGATCGTCATGATCCGCTCACCGCGGAAGGTCGTCCGAATGCGATCCCGTACGTGCTGCTCGACAGCGTTCATCGCCATCGGCGGCAGGAACGTGCCGTCGGGCAGATGTGCGAGTCCTTCGCGCTGTCCGCTGACCCCGATGAAACGCTCCACGCGATCGTACCAGCGCGCGACGTCGCGATACCGGATGGGCCAGTCGATGCCGATGCCGTCGCGAGCGTTCGCGTTGAAATCGAGATCGCTCCACCGGTACACCTGACGGCCCCACGAGATGGATTTCCCGCCCACGTGCCGCGCGCGAAACCAGTCGAATGGTTTTTCCGCGGGGGTGGTGTACGGATTGTCCCTGTCATCGGTCCAGAACGTGTGGCTCCACTCGTCGAAGCTCACGGACCGGCGCTGCACCGGCTGGCGCGCCGCGATCGTTCGCCGATCGCCGAGGCCGCGAAAGGGCGCCTCCCACGGCTGCCGGTGCTCGGTGTAGTCGCGGGCCGGATCGATGGGCCTTCCGGCATCGAGCACCAGCGTGCGCAGCCCCAGCTCTGTGAGCTCCTTGGCTGCCAGGCCGCCGGTGATGCCCGATCCAATGACGATCGCGTCGTAATCCTGCGGGATCTGCTCGACTGCCATGGATGTCAGCTGCGTCCTTTGTACGGCGCAGAGCCGTCGTACTTCATCGGTTGCGGATACAGGTGAAGTCCGGTCTTCATGCCGGCTTCCGACGTGCAGTAACCCCAGACCGTGAGGTACTTCAACATGCCGAACCAGTGCATGTCCCGTCTATCCCCTTCAAGCGCCTGCACATCGCGATCGAAGGCCGTGAGCAGTGCCTCCTGCTCCGCGTCGGTGCATTGCACGAAGACCCGTCCGTTGGCCGCGCGGCTCTCCGTATCGAGGGTCTGAAGACCGGTAAGGAATCGATCGCGCTCATCCGGCTCGTACCAACCTGTGAGCATGTGATCGATGAAGTGCGGCACGCCGGCATCGATCGCGCCGGGCGTCTCATCGGCAGGAATCAGGCGTTCGCACGCAGCGGTGACGGTTTCAGCCGCGTGTCCATCGAGCGCGCGGAACGTCCCGGGGCCGTCCGCCTGCGCCGCCGCGTGCACGTCTCTGAGCAGCGCGCGCAGTTCGGCCGGCATCAGCGAATCCGCAACAGGCCAGGCGGCTCCGGCGGCAAAAACTCGAAGAACGTCGCGGCGCTGCATCATCTAACCTGCCCGGTACCGCAGATACTCCGGTTCCCACATGGAATTGGCGACCCGATCCTCGATGTCGCGCGGCGCGATGTGGGACGCGGCTCCGGCATCGACGAGCGCCCGTCCGACCGCCACGGCGACGGCGTATGACACATCGCGCAGCCGCGACAACGGCGGGAAGATCGGCGCGCCCGCAACGTTCGTACGCCCGGTGAACTCATACACGGCCCTGGCCGCGGCCGAGAACACGGCGTCGGGCAGCGAGTGCGCCTGCACGGCGATGGCGCCAAGACCGATGCCCGGAAACACAAGCACGTTGTTGCACTGTCCTATGTGATGGGTCACATCGTGCAGGCGCACCGGCGCAAACGGACTACCGGTGGCCACGATCGCCGCGCCCTCCGTCCATCTGATGATGTCTTCCGGCAACGCTTCGACCTTCGTCGTCGGATTCGATAGCACCAGCACGATCGGCCGCGCGCAGCCCTTGTGCATCATCTTCACGATCTCGCTGGTGAAGGCGTGCGGCTGCCCAGACGCACCGATCAGGACCGTCGGCTTGAACTGACGCACGACGTCGAGCACGTCAAAGCGCCCGTTGGCGGGATTCGTCCATCCGTCAACGATGGTTCGCTCGGCCGCGATGTCGCGCTTGTGGCCGTCGAGTCCGGGCCGATCGTTGAGAATGAGACCCTGGGAATCGAGACAGAGCACGCGCCGCGAGAGATCGGCCTCGGCAATCCCGGCCGCCCGCAACGCATGGCGCATCTGCAACGCGATTCCCGCTCCCGACGCGCCGGCCCCGAACACGACGATGCGCTCGTCTTCGAGACGGCGCTCGACGCGGTCCAACGCCGTACGGATGCCGGCCTCGACAATCGCGCCCGTCCCCTGAATGTCATCGTCGAAGCTCGCAAGCCTGGTGCGGTATCGGCGCAGCACCTGGAAGGCCCGCTCGTTGGCGAAGTCCTCCCATTGCACGAGCGCACGCGGAAACACCGCCGCAATCCCGTCGACGAGCTCGTCAAGCAGTGAGAAGTACTCGTCACCGCGCAACCGCGGATGCC
>CAYHHH010000009.1:62846-68560 GCA_964356125.1 uncultured Bifidobacteriaceae bacterium
TCGACGAGCTCGTCAAGCAGTGAGAAGTACTCGTCACCGCGCAACCGCGGATGCCGCGCCCCCAGGTACAGCGGATCCTTGAGGAGCCTGGCGTTGTCGGTGCCCACATCGAAGTCGAGCGGCAGCGCGCGCAGCGGGTGAATGCCGGCACCGGCCGTGTACAGCGAGGCCTTCCCGATCGCAATCCCCATCCCGCCAACCCCCTGGTCGCCGATCCCGAGAATCGCTTCGTTGTCGGTCACGACGATGATCTGCGCATCATCGTGGCCTGCGTTCCTGAGCGCGTCGACCATGTGGCCGCGATCGGCGGCCGAGACGAAGATTCCGCGCGGGCTCCGGTAAATGTGGCTGTAGTTCTCGCACACTTTGCCGACTGTCGGCGTGTAGATGATCGGCATCATCTCTTCGAGATGGTCGAGCACCAGCCGGTAAAACAGGGTCTCGTTGCGATATCTCAGCGCGTTGAGGAACAGATATTTACCGACGTCGTCGCCGGCCTGCAGGAAGTTGTTGTAGACGCGCGCCTGCTGTTCGATCGGTGTCGAGACAGCGGGCGGTATGACGCCGCGCAGGCCCAGCTCTTCTCGCTCCTCGAGGCTGAAGCAGGTGCCTTTATTGAGAATCGGGTCTTTGGTCAGCGCCGTTCCGCGGCGGAAGACCGCCAGATACTTCTCGCCGTCACGATCGGTTCGTTCTTCGAACCGCTTCGTCACTGGCGCGCCTCTGGCGGCACGTAGCTGCGCCGCGTCGGGCCGGTGTAAATCTGCCGCGGCCGGGCGATGCGCGTGTCCGGATCGTGCTGCATCTCGATCCAGTGGGCGATCCAGCCCGGCAAACGGCCGAGCGTGAACATCACCGTGAACATGTTCACCGGAATGCCGAGCGCCTTGTAGATGATGCCGGAATAGAAGTCCACATTCGGATACAGCTTGTGGCTGATGAAATAGTCGTCGCTCAGCGCGATCTCTTCGAGCGTCATCGCGATCTCGAGCTGCCGGCTCTTGACGCCGAGCGCGTTCAAGACGTCCGTGCAGGACTTCTTCAGAATCACCGCCCGGGGATCGAAGTTCTTGTATACGCGATGCCCGAAGCCCATCAGACGGCTGTTGTCCTTTTTGTCCTTCGCGCGGTCGACGAACGCCTTCGCATCGCCGCCCTCGGCTTCGATGCGATCGAGCATCTCGATGACCTGCTGGTTCGCTCCGCCGTGCAGCGGCCCCCACAGCGCGCTGATGCCGGCGGCAATGCTCGCAAACAGATTCGCCCGCGAGCTTCCCACGACCCGCACCGTGCTGGTCGAGCAGTTCTGCTCGTGGTCGGCATGCAGAATCAGCAGGAGGTCCACGGCCTTCGCGAGCACCGGGCTCACCTCGTATTCCTCGCACGGCGTCGCGAACATCATGTGAAGAAAATTCGAGCAGTAGTCGAGGCGGTTCTTCGGATACATGAACGGCTGGCCGATCGAGTGCTTATAGGAGTACGCCGCGATTGTCGGCATCTTCGCGATCAGGCGTGTCGCGGTGTCGTGCATGCTCTGGTCGGTCTCCGGCTGCTGATAGAACGTCGCCAGCGCGCCGATGGCCGCCGCGCACACAGGCATCGGATGCGCATCCTTCGGCAGCCCCTCGAAAAAGCGGCCGAAGTTCTCGTGCAGCAGGGAATGGTGCGTGACGGCGCTCGCAAAGCCCTGCAGCTCAGCCTGCGTGGGCAGGTCGCCGTTGATGAGCAGCCACGCCACTTCGAGGAACGTGCTCTTCTCGGCCAGCTCTTCGATCGGATACCCGCGGTAGCGCAGGATGCCGCGCTCGCCGTCAATGAAGGTAATGCGGCTTTGACAGGCACCGGTGTTGCCGAAGCCAGGGTCGAGCGTGATCAGCCCGGTCTTGCTGCGGAGCTGGCTGATATCGATGCCGAGCTCTCCCTCCGATCCTTCCACGAGAGGGAGGGCTATGGTCTTGCCGTCGCGCTGAATGTTGACGACGTCTGGAGAAGTAGTTGCGGTCGACATTCCCCATCTCAGAGCAAGCGACCTGCCACTGCCCAACCGCCACGAATCGCGTGCGGACCGGTGCGAGAGAGGGAAATTCCCGCACCTGTGCGGATTAGTCCGCGTCGCGGTCTACGGTTTCGCCGCCTGGAACTGCGCTCTGAGGCGCGTATCCGCCGACGACCCGCCGACCATGAGCTCGAACGCCGCAGGGTCCACCACCCATGCCTTCTTCGTTTCGTTCCAGAACGCCAGTTGGTCGGAGGACACTGCGAAGGTGACCGTCTTCGTCTCTCCAGGTGCGAGGTGGATTCGCTCGAATGCGACCAGCCGCTTCTTCGGACGATCGACGCGTGCCTCGACGTTGCGCACATACAGTTGCGCAACCTCGTCACCGGCACGCTGGCCGCTGTTCCGCACATCCACCTTGACGTCCAACTGCCCGCCTGAAACGTATTCAGAAACCTTCAGGTTCGCGTAGTCGAATCGCGTGTAGCTCAACCCGTGGCCGAATACGTAGTCGGGCTCACCATCGAAATACATGTAGGTGAACCCCTTGCTGATGTCGTACTCCATCATGGCCGGGATGTCCTGCACGGACCGATACACCGTGTACGGAAGTCGACCTGCCGGGTTGTAATCGCCGAACAGCACATCGGCGATCGCTGTGCCGCCTTCCTCTCCCGCCCAGAACATATCGAGAATCGCCGGCGGATCGGATCGCGGCGGGCCGGCAGGACCGCCTCCCAGGGCAAGCGAGACCGGCCCGCCGTTTTGAAGAACGATCACCGTCCTCGGATTGACATCCAACACGCGCCGAATGAGCTGAAGCTGGACCGGTGGAAGATTCAGATAGTTGCGATCGATGCCTTCGCGCTCGAGGATCTCGTTGATGCCAACGAACAGGATCGCCACGTCGGCCTGTTTCGCCACCGCGACCGCCTCTCGGTAGCTGGCTTCAGGGTCGTCGGTCTCGAGAATTCCGCTGCCTCGCGCGTACAGGACCTTCGTGCCGGCGCCGACTTTTTTCTTGATGCCGTCGAGCGGCTTCACAAACACCGAGTACAACCCGGTGTAGTTCGGTCCCGTCTGGGCGAAATCCGCAAAGGGCCCGATGACGGCGACGGTCTTGACGCTGTTTCTGTCGAGCGGCAGGAAGTTGTTCCGGTTCGCCAGCAGCACGATGGATTCGCGTGCCGAGCGCAGCGCGAGCTGTCGATGCGCAGGCGAATCAATCACGTCAGCCGCGATCTTGGTGTAGGGCACCAGGTCCGGCGGATCGAACTCGCCCAACCGGAAGCGCACCTTCAGCACCCGCCGCAGGGCCTGGTCGATGTGCGCCTCGGTCAGCAGTCCCCGCTCGACCGCTTTCGGCAGCACGCTGACGTACGCTGAATTGTCCAGATCGCTGCCCACGAGAATGGTCTTCGCGGCGGCTTCCTCGACCGTCGCGTACTTCCTGTGGCCGGTCACGAGCCGTTCGACCGCCCCGCTGTCGGGGACGATGAACCCCTCAAACTTCCACTCGTCGCGGAGTACGGTCTTCAACAGCCACTCGTTTTCCGCGCCTGGCGTCCCGTTGATGGAGTTGTAGGACGACATGATCGACTGCGCCTTGCCTTCGACGATGCCGGCCTTGAAGTGCGGCAGGTAGTACTCCCGCAGCATGCGCTCGCTCACGGTCACATCGATCTTGAGACGGTCGCGCTCTTCATTGTTGACGGCGTAATGCTTGAGCGTGGCGGCCAGCTTCAAATACTTCGGATGATCGCCCTGAGTGCCTCTCACGTAGGCAACGGTGATGCGCGAGGTCAACCACGGATCTTCACCGAAGGCTTCCCAGATTCTGCCCCAGCGCGGATCGCGGCTGATGTTGATGACCGGAGACCGATACACGAGGCCGTTGTGCCGCAACCGCTCCCCCTTCGCGGTGACGGTGACCATCTGCCCCTGGCCACCCGTCGGTTCGCGTGTGCCCGGCACGGTGGGCCAATAGTTGTGAATGGCTCTTCCTTCGTCTGCAATAGCGGACGCCACTTCGCGCACCAGTGGCGGATTCCATGTCGCCGCCATGCCGATCGGCACCGGAAACATCGTCGTGGGCCGGGTCCACACGATCCCGTGCAGACTCTGGTTCCAGCCGTTCATTGTCGGAATGTTCAGCCGCTCGATGGCCGGCGCCGTCGTGCCGAGCAAGGAGATCTTTTCCGGGAGCGTCAGGCGCCGAACCAGGTCATCGATTCGTGTGTCGAGCGGCGCCGAGGGATCGAGGTACGCCGGCTGCTTCGACGACGTGACGCCGGCGGTCTGTCGCCCGTTCACGACGAACGGCACCACGACGACCAACGCCAGGATGGCCAATACGTTCTTCATGGTCTGCGCTCCTGAAGCAAGGGGTTCCTATTGGCCGGCCTTCCGTGGCCCGAAGGGCCAGGGATATTCCGGCAGTTTCTCCGGCAGCTTGAACTTCGCGTACTGGATTCTGCCATCGACGTTGACGAACTGCAGAATCTCGCGCCCGTCTCCCAGCGGAATCATCGCCATGCTGTATCCGCTGGGGTTTGGGATGTACCGGATGGGCGTCTCGATAAGCGTCCAGAGACCCTCACCGTAATTGCGGTTGATCATCATGCCGTTGCCGACCAAACCGAGATCGAAGCGCATGATTCCGCGGCTCGACACGATGAGCGTGCCCTTCGGTGCAGGCCACTGCGACCAGACGATGTACGGCGTCGCCTGTGGGAATTGGCGCCATCTGTCCTGGATGAGCGTTCCGGGATGTTTCGGATCGCCCCAATTGAGCCCGTCGTCTGAGACCTTGAAGTAGACCGGATTGCTGCGCGGCTCGAGCGCGTACCCCGGCATGCTGACCATTTCATAGGTCATGTAGAATTTGCCGTTGTTCGCCCGTGTGACGACCGCCATGCCCGGTCTGGTCAGCCCATCGGGAATCGCGACGTCATAAATGAGATCGCCCCAGGTCCGGCCGCCATCGTTGGAGACTCTGTGGGCATTCAACTGGCTGTAGCCATCCTTCTTGTGGCGTTCGTCGGAAAAATACACGACGAGCCTGCCCTTCGCGTCGATGTAGAAATAGGGCTCGAAGACAGGGTTCTGTTGCAGGGACAGGCCGGCTCGATCCGCAGGATCGTAGCGTCCGGGACCACCCTCGGCGAACGTGCTGAGATACGTCCAGGTCTTGCCGCCATCGGTGCTGTAGCTGCCTGCCAGCATTCTCTTAGTCGGATCGTTCTGCGCGTATCCGCCGGCGGCGAGAATCGTGCCTGCCTGAAACTCCCCGATCTTCGTGGGAAGTTCGAACAAGGTCGGCTGCCCGCGCAGTTCCTTCAGCTCTGAGAACGATTGAAACGTCTCACCGTTGTCTGTGCTCCGGTAGATAGGCATCGGGCCCGGGCCGCCGGCATACGTGAGCAGAATATGTCCTTTGCCCGGTGCGTAGTGCTGAAGCTGAATGGCGCGCGGGTAGCTCGCCCCGACAGAGTCGCTCTGGATGGCTCTGATGGTGAAATCCGGTGCGATGCGGACCGGCGCGGTCAACGTGGGCAGTTGCGCGGATTCGTTCGCCTCGCCCGGCCCCCCCGCCCGTTGGGCGGCTGCGCCGGCGCTCGAGATCAACGACAGCGCCATCAGCGCGACGAGTGCACGAGTCTTTCCAGCCATCGTTGTCCTGCTCATGTCATGTCCCTCCAAGAGACTCGAATATCGC
>CAYHHH010000010.1:0-6225 GCA_964356125.1 uncultured Bifidobacteriaceae bacterium
GACAGATCCAGCGAACGCCACGTCTTCTGAAAGATCTCCTCCATTCGATCGCAGTACGCGAGCGGATCGAGGCCCTGCTCGGTCGCACTCTTGTAGACATTCTGCGAGTGCTCGTCGTTGCCCATCAGAAAGTACGTGTCGACACCGCACAACCGTTTGTACCGTGCGATGACGTCGGCGCACACCTTCTCGTAGGCCGTTCCCAAATGGGGACGACTGTTCACGTAATCGATTGCGGTTGTGATGTAGAAGCGCGGCACGGTTGGCTCTCGGCTCTCTGCTCTTAGCTCTTAGTGTCGAGATATGCTTTATTGGCCGCCGACTGCACGTCTTTCACCGGCACGCCGCGCTCGGACGCGATTCTCAGGCAGTCTTCGAACTCGGGCGCGGCGTTGACGATGGTGTCGCCGAGCCGCGCCACCTTGAAGCGGACGGTGCCGAGCGGCGTGTTGACGGCCACAATTTCGCGCTCGAGCCGCTCGCGCAGCACCTCGTGATAGCGCACGCCGATCGTCGTCGTCTCGCGAAACACGATCGCCGACAGCTCCTCGCGCTGCTCCGGCCGCGCGAGAACCGTCAGGAGCGTGCCGGGGCGATTCTTCTTCATCTGCACCGACGCGAAGTACACCTCGAGCGCGCCGGCGGCATACAACCGCTCCATCACGAGGCCGAACAGCTGCGGGTTCATGTCGTCGAGCTCGCTCTGCAGTACCACGATGCGCTCGGTATGCGGCTGATCGCTGCTCTCGCCCACGAGCACGCGCAGCACGTTCGGCGTGTCCGGCAAATCGCGGTCGCCTGCGCCGTAGCCGACGCGCTCGATCGTCATGGCGGGGACAGGACCGAACGCTGTCGCATAGCTCGTCACGAGCAGTGCGCCGGTCGGCGTCACGAGCTCGCTCTGCACGCCCGACGAATACACCGGCGCGCCGGCGAGAAGCTTGACGGTGGCAGGCGCGGGAACCGGAAAGTGGCCGTGCGCCGAGTTCACCATGCCGCCGCCGACGTTCAGCGGCGAGCTGATGATGCGGTCGGCATGAAACCATTCCAGTGCGAACACCGCGCCGACGATGTCGATGATCGAGTCGAGCGCGCCGACCTCGTGCAGATGGATCTTCTCGATCGGAATCTGGTGAATGGCCGCTTCAGCCTCGCCGAGACGGTGGAACAACGCTTTGGCGCGCGCTTGCGCGGCCGGCGAAAGCGCAGAGCGCTCGATGAGGATATTGATTTCGGCAAGACTGCGGTGCGCGTGATCGTGCGTGTGCCCGTGATCGTGCGTGTGACGATCGTGCTCGTGGGTGTGCGTGTTATGGCCGTGCTCCTCCGCGAGGAACTTCGTCGCCGACACACCGGCGCGCAGGACGCGCGTGGCGGAGACGGACGCACCGTCAAGCGCCAGGCTGCCAAGCGCGCGGCGCAGCTCTTCGAGCGGCAGCCCGGCGTCGAGCAGCGCTCCCAGCACCATGTCGCCCGACGCGCCGTTGAAGCAATCGAAATACAGAATCCGGGACATTCGGTTTCATAGTTTACCCGCTTCACGGAAGCTGAAGTAGCGCGTGTCGGCCAGGATGACATGGTCGATGACGTCGATGCCCATGATCTCCCCCGCCGCCACCAGCCGCCTGGTCAGCTCGATGTCGTCCCGGCTCGGCATCGGATCGCCCGACGGATGGTTGTGGAACAGCACGATCGCCGCGGCGCACGCCGATGCGGCCTCGCGAAAAATTTCTCTCGGATGCGCCGGGCTCGAGTCGAGTGTGCCCACCGAGATGACGGATGTCCGGATGAGGCGGTGTTTGGTGTCGAGCATCATCAACCCGAACTGCTCGACCGGCCGCGAGCCGAACTGCGGCAGCAGATAT
Source organism: uncultured Bifidobacteriaceae bacterium (assembly GCA_964356125.1). Classification (GTDB taxonomy): domain Bacteria; phylum Acidobacteriota; class Vicinamibacteria; order Vicinamibacterales; family JAMQPK01; genus JAMQPK01. Next base: position 1,866 of record CAYHHH010000010.1, read on the forward strand.
GCGGCGGCGTCGCGAGGGACGAGGAACTGCAGGCGGGCCGGCGGGCATCGCAGCAGCGTCCGCCGCCCAAGCTCGACGGCCGCCAGCACCTGAGCGGCCTTCGCCGTCCCCACCCCGTCGAGCCGGCGCAGCTCGTCAACCGATGCGCGCGGCATTCCGTGCAGTCCACCGGTCGTTTCGAGGATGTCGTTCGCCAGCGCAAGGGCATTTGCCCGCTGTGAGCCGCTGCCAACGACGATGGCGACGAGCTCGTTGTCCCCGAGTCCGGCGGCGCCGAGCCGGAACAGCTTTTCTCGCGGGCGATCGTGGGACAGGGTTTTGATGACCAAGCGATATACTCAAGTTGATGTCGCGCTCTGTTCCCGTCGTGCTGCGTTCCGCACTGCTCTGCGCCTGTGTTCTCTCCACCGCCTGCGCCACGCCACCGACGCGCGAGATGGATCAAGCCCAGGGGTCGATCGATGCCGCGCGGGCCGCGGGCGCCGATCGCTTCGCGACCGAGCAGTACGACGCCGCCGTCAAGGCGCTGCAGAACGCGCAGACTGCCGTCGCGCAGCGAGACTACCGGGCGGCGCTGAACTACGCCCTCGACGGCCGTGACCGCGCGCAGCGCGCCGCAAAAGAAGCGGCGACCCAGCAGGCCGTCCTGCGCAGCGCGGCGGAACGGCGGCTCGGCGAGGTCACGGCATCGCTCGATCGGGCTAGGCAGCAGTTGAAGGCGGCGGAAAGCGCGCGGGTGCCACGCCGCTCCCTCGCCGGCGCGCGCATCGCGATCGCCGCCGCGGAGGACTCTCTGCAAAAAGCGGGGACAAGCATTCAGGAAAGCAATTACAGCGCAAGCCAGGAACAGTTGGCGGATTCTGCCAGGAAACTTCAGGCCGCGATCGCAGAAATTGAAAGCGCTACGAAAGGGCGCGCCAAGTCACGGCGCTAACCAGCGCCCTTCGAAGACCAGCTTCGCCCACCCCGTCAGATACAAGCCGTCATCGAGCCATTCGACGCGCTGGCTGCCGCCTGGCGAGATGACTTCCACGTCTCGCGACGCGCCGCCATAGGACGCGGCGGCAACCGCGGCGCCGCAGGCGCCGGTGCCCGAGGCCTGGGTTGGGCCGACGCCGCGCTCCCAAATCAGGATACGTACGCGCCCAGGAGCTTCGACGTGTGCGAACGATACGTTGGTGCGGTCGGGGAACTTAGGATGATGTTCGATCGCCGGCCCCAGCGTGTGCAGCCGCGACTCGATCAGTGGACCGTCGAGCAGCACGCATTGAGGATTCCCGACCGACAGCGCGACGGCTTGTATGTTCTCGCCGGCGGCCTGAATTTCGATGGGCCGGATGTCCTGCGGCACCCCCATCGCCGCGCGGAAGGTCAGCGCGTCGCCGCTCTGCCCTTTCAGCTCGAGCACCTTCGCTCCGGCCGGCGTCTCGATCGTGACGTGTGAGGTGCCGGGGCGCTCGCGCACGGCCAGCGCGGCCAGGCAGCGGATGCCGTTCCCCGAGACTTCCGACGGGCTTCCGTCGGCGTTGAACAGCCGCATGCGTACGGCAGACGGACCGAACGCGTAGATCATCAGGCCGTCGGCGCCCACCCCCTCGTGGCGGCTGCACATCGCCTGCGCGAGCGCGGGCAGATCGCGCCCCTCCACGTCGGACTCGGGCGCAAGCAGGAAATCATTCCCGTACGCATGCCCCTTGATGACCGCAATCCCCTTCGGTCTCACCTACACCTCACAAAACGCGAGCAGGTGCCAGCCGAAGCGCCTTGTCAGCGACCGCGGCAGCGCGTTGAACAGCCCGACGAAACAGGTGTTGTAGATCGTGCCTTTCAGCCCGCCGTGCAGCCGGGTCTTCACGGGGAAGCGCTCGGGCACGATGCGGACGCGCGAGAAGCCTTTCAGCAGATCTCGAAATTCGCCGATGGAGTATTTCTTCAGCATCGGCGCATCCACATGCTCGAGGTCGACCTTCGTCACATGGGATAACGCGTTGAGCCATGAGATGCGGTTGTAGACCTGAAAGACCGCCGTCCCGCCCGGCCTGAGCACACGCCGGCATTCGCGCACGAGCGCGCGATCGTCCGTCGTGTACTGCACGACGCCATGCGCGTAGACGAGATCGAACGAGCGCTCGCCGAACGGCAGCGCCTCACCGTCGGCGACAATGAGGTTCGCCGGCAGCTGCTCGATCGCGACATTCCGGGCCGCCAGCGCGATTGATGACGGGGCGATGTCGATGCCCGTCACCTTCGCCCCCTGGCGAGCGAAGCGGACGAGATCGGTGCCGGCACCGCATCCGACCTCCAGGACGCGGCGCCCGCGAAACTGGTCGAACGGCACCAGCCGCGGCAGATGATGCAGCTTTTCGAAATGATAGTGCTCGAGGTCGGCGAAAAAGCCGGCCGAGCCCGGCGCATGCGCCGTGATATCGAGGTCGTGGATGTGCGTGTCCCAGTACGTGCGCACGGCGCGCTGGGAAGACGAGTGATCCGGACGTGTGGGCACGAACGCCTACTATAAGATAAGTCCCGCGTGATTCGAGATCTCCCTCGCCTCGCCGAACGGGAATTCGATGTGCTCGTGGTGGGCGGCGGCATCTACGGCCTGACCATCGCCTACGACGCCGCTCAGCGCGGCCTGTCTGTCGCGCTCATCGACCGCGGTGATTTCGGCGGCGCCACGTCGTTCAACCATCTCAAGACCATTCACGGCGGCCTGCGATACCTGCAGTCGGCCGACCTCCGCCGCATGCGCGAGTCCATCCGCGAGCGGCGCGCCTTCGCGCGCATCGCGCCGCGCTGGGTGGCCCCGCTGGCATTCGCGATGCCCACTGGCGCGTCGTTGACGCGCAACCCGATGGCGATGAGAGCCGCGTTGGCGATCGATGCGTTCGTCGGGCGCGATCGCAACGAGGGTGTCGAACCGGCGCGCCATCTTCCTGCCGGGCGTGTCGTGGCCGGCATCGAATGCCGCGAACTGTTCGAGGGGGCCATTCGCACCGTCGCATCCGCCGCGGTGTGGCACGACTACCAGACGCTCAACGGAGATCGCATCACGCTGGCCTTCGCGCACGCGGCAGTCGCGCACGGCGCGGTGCTCGCGAACTACGTTGAGGCGACCGGCCCCCTGAAAAAGGAATCGGAGTTGGCGGGAGTCAATGCCCGCGACACGCTGACCGGAGATACATTCGAGATACGCGCGCGGATACTCGTGAATGCCGGAGGCCCGTGGGGCGCAACGCTTTTCGATCGCACAGGCGTGCGCACAGGTTGGCCGCTCTTGAAGGCGATGAACCTGGTCACGTCGCGCCCGGCGCGGAAGGCCGCTCTCGTCGGCGCGACTCGCGCGGGGCGCGCCATGGTGCTGCTGCCATGGAATGGGCGCACCCTCGTCGGCACCGGCGAGTCATCAGACACGCGCCAGCCTGACGATCAGGACGCGAAGCGACATGAAGTCGACGCCTTCCTTGTGGATGTCAACGCCACGTTTCCCACGCTTGGTCTCAAAGCCGAGGAGATTACCCTCGTGCATCGGGGTATCGTCCCGGCGGCCGCCGCCAACGGCCGGCTGTCATTGCTCGGCCAGTCGCGCATCATCGACCACGGCATGGGCGGACACCTGCCAACGCTCATCTCGATCGTGGGCGTGAAGTACACGACGGCGAGGATAGTCGCCGAACGTGCTGTCGATCTCCTGCTCAGCAAGCTCGGCCGCGCGCCGATGGCCTGCCGCACTGCCGATACGCTGTTGCCTGGCGCCGGTCTCGATCATGCCGATCCTGCCGACCCGATCGCGCACGCCATTCGCGATGAAATGGCCCACACCCTTTCCGACGTCGTCATTCGGCGTACCGGGCTGGGAGCCGCAGGCAAACCGGCAGATTCGGTGGTCAACGACGTGGCTGGCCGAATGCAGAACATGCTGGGCTGGTCGGAACAGCGCAAAACGCAGGAGCTCGACGCGCTGAAACGGTTCTACGACATCACCTGACACGATGCCGCCGGAACGCGACCGCGATCTTCTCGACTCTCTCCTCATCGGCGTCATCGTGGGGGCGCTGGTGCTTGCCGTGGCGTCGGTGTTTGGAGCCGGCGTGTCGACGTCTGTCGCGGGAATCCGAGTCTCCGCGCGCGAACTATTCCGGCCGACCGCCCTCGCGATCTCGGTGGCTCTCTTCGCGTTATATCGATCGACACACCGCGCCCAACAATTTAGCGAGCTTTGGACCGCGGCCCGGCGTCACGCGACGCCGATTGCGGTGGTCATCGCGATCGTCGTGTTCACGAGCGCCATGCGCATGTCGTTGTTCGAGGCGCGGGCGTCCGATCAGTGGGGCTATGTCAGTCAGGCGGAGCTTTGGGC
>CAYHHH010000010.1:6325-10953 GCA_964356125.1 uncultured Bifidobacteriaceae bacterium
TTCTGGGCAGGCGCATTGGCGGCGCGACGTGCGGATTGCTGGGGACGCTGCTCCTGTCGACGAGTCCGATCTTCCTGAATCAGCTGCGAGAGCCGATGAGTGACGTGCCCGTCACCGCCTGGTGGCTGGTCGCGACTCTCCTTGTCGTCAAGCCCACCGCTGTATCCGCTCTCGCAGGAGGGTTGGCTGCATCGGCGGCGATTATGACGAGGCCGAACCTCGTTCCTCTGGCAGCGGTGCTTGGACTGTTCGTGCTCTGTTGTTCCGGCAGCCTCCTTCGTACGCGACTCAGCAATGCGCTCTCTTTTGCGGCGGGCGTCGTGCCTGGCTGTATCGGCCTGGCGCTCATTAATCGAAATCTGTACGGCTCTCCGTTCGAATCCGGCTACGGATCGACGGCTGAGCTGTTCAAGGTCGAATACTTCAGCACGAATCTCTTCAGCTACCCGCGTTGGCTCGTCGAAACGGAAACGCCGTTGATTCTGCTGGCGTTCGCTGCGCCGTGGCTTATCCGCACCCCTTTGTCCTGGTTGTTCGCTGCTATAACAGCGACGCTCTTTGCGTCTTATGCGTTCTACCTCCCTTTCGATAACTGGACGTACCTTCGGTTTCTGCTGCCCGCCATCGCTCTGATGCTCATCTTGTGCGGCGCCGTCATTCTGCAGCTCACCGGTAGTGCTCAACTTAAGTTGAGCCCTACACTGTCGCAGCGCCTACAGTCGCACTTTGCCCGTTGGGCTGCGGCCGCCGTGTGTCTCGCGGTGATGGCATGGCGGTGGGACAGCGCGGGGATGCAGCCGCCTCACCCCAATGAGCGGCGGTTTGCAGTAGTCGGCGAGTTCGTGCGGGATGAGCTGCCGGCGAATGCGATTGTTCTGTCGATGCAGCACTCCGGCAGCATCCGGTATTACTCAGGGCGTTCGACGCTGCGCTGGGACTTACTGCACCCTGAGTGGCTGGAGCGGTCGTTAGCGTTCCTTCGGACGAGCGGATATCACCCGTTGCTGGTGCTTGAAGAGTGGGAGCAGCCTCTGTTCACCAAACGGTTCGGCGCGCACACGAAGTTGGCCGCGCTGGACTGGAAACCTGTCGCCACGTATTCCGGAGAAATTCGAACCGATGTGTTCGACCCGGCAGACCAGGGCCAATCCGGTCCGCCTGCGTCAACAAAGACCATTGCGGCCGCTATCGAGTGATGACGTACGTCGCGCCGCCGGAGATGCCGAAGCTCGGGTCGCGTTTGGTGATGCCGATGAGCAGGCCGGCGTCGAGCCGCAGCATCGCGTAGGTATAGCGTCCGGCAAGCCGCAGGACGCTGCGGCTTTCGAGCCCCGCGGGCACGATCTTCTCGAAGGGTGTTAAACGGCCGTTGATCTCTCCCACCATCTCGAACGCATTCGTCACGGCGCGCGCAACCGAAAGGCCGAACCCGAGGGTCGTCGCGGGATCGCGCGGCGTCTCCGGATTGCCCAGCACAATCAGGCCGACGTTGCCGACCGCGCGCACCGACTGCACCGTTTTCGCCATCAGAAAGGACGCGAAGAAGTCCGTCGTGCCAAAGCCGACGCCTTTCTCTGGCGATGCCGTCGGCAACTTCGTGCCGAACCGCAGGCCGAATGCCGGGCGCGACGGCCCTTCGGATGCGAGGCGGATTTTCGTGGCGATGACCAGGTCTTCCATGCTCGACGCGCGATCGCCTGCGGCCAGCGTCGTGCTCGCGGCGAGCGGGCTGTTCGGAATCCGTTCGGCGACGTCGATGCGTTGAACCAACCCTCCGTCGATCTGTATTTCCGCGCTCGGACTGATGCCGACGCTCACGCCGAACGACGCGAGACGTGTGACGTCCCCTTTCACGCCGTTCGCGGAATTCGTCTCATCCGTGTCGAGCGAGAAGCCGCCTTCGAGCAGGATGCGACCCGAGCCGATCGTTTCCGGATCCTCAGTGACGAGCGGCCGCTGCTGCGCGTGCGCCGTACCGCCGACGCTGACGCCGACCGCGCACGCGAAGATTATAGATTTTAGTTTCCAGGTTTTAGATTCATGCATCAGCTCACCACCTGCGCCGGCTATCGAGAAGAATCGTGACGGGGCCGTCGTTTGCGAGCTCGACCTGCATGTGCGCCTGGAACTCGCCCGTCTCGACCGTGAGATTCAGTTGACGAAGCGCCGCCACCAGCGCCTCATACAGCGGCTTCGCCGCGGCCGGCGATTCAGCGGCGTCCAACGACGGCCGGCGCCCCTTCCGGCAGTCACCGCACAACGTGAACTGCGAAATCGCCAGCACGGCACCATCCGCTTCCTCGACGGACAGGTTCATCTTGCCCGCCGCGTCCTCGAAAATGCGCAAATCGCGCACCTTGCCCGCGATGTACGCGATATCGTCGGCGCCATCGCCATTTTCCACGCCGGCAAAGACCAGAAGCCCGCGGCCGATCTCGCCGACGGTGCGATCGTCGACGCGGACGCGCGCGAAGGTCACCCGTTGGACGACGGCGCGCATGGTTTAGTTGTCCTACGATGCGGGGACACGAATCTGCAGCAGGCCGGGGGTGTCCTGCTCTTCCAGCAGGTCGCTCAACGGATTCAGCCGCGTGTCCAGCAGGTGCCGCGGCGACACGTTCGACAGCGCCTTCAGCATGGAGTTCTTCACGCCGACGTTGTCGCGCTCCAGATCCATCAGCAGTTGTTTGATCCGCTGGCGCTGCAGGCTGAGATCGCCGCACGCCGGGCAGCAGCACCCGATGACCGGCAGCTTCATGGACGTCGTGTAATCGCGGCAGTCGGATTCGCTAACATACACAAGCGGCCGAATCACGATGTGCACGCGATCGTCCGAGACCAGGCGCGCCGGCATCGCCTTCAGGCTGCCTTCGAAGAACAGATTCAGCAGCAGCGTTTCGATGAAATCGTCCGCGTGATGGCCCAGCGCGATCTTGGTGGCGCCAACCGTGTCGGCAAGCCGATACAGCGCACCGCGGCGCAGGCGCGCGCACAGCGAGCACGGGGTGCTGTTGGCCGCGAGCAGATCGTCCATCACCTCGCCGATGTTCGTGTGCTCGACGTGGCAGTCCCAGCCGTGCGCGTCGCAGGTGCTCTTGATGGTGCCGTGCTGAAAATCTTCGTAGCCGGAGTTGATGTTGACGCCGATGAGCGAGAAGCCGATCGGCGCGCGCTTGCGCAGCACGTCGAGAATCTGCATCAGCGCCCAGCTGTCCTTCCCTCCCGAGAGGCCGACCATGACACGGTCGCCGTCTTCGATCAGGCCGAAGTCGTGGATCGCTTTGGTGACTTTTCTCGCCACCTTGGATTCAAGGTGTGTCGAGTACCCCACTGGCGTCTTCCTTTCTCGGTACGACGGTGCCGCCGGGCGGCACCCAGCCGCGCGTGATATCCGAGTCAGTGTACTCCGGGACGATGTGGATCATCGCGCCGAGAAACCGCGGATCGTCGCTCGCGCACTTGCCCCGCACCTCACATGGGTTTTCCAGAAACGGCACGAAGCCGGCCGTCGTCGTCACGGACAACCTGTACAGGTAGCTCGTCGGCTGCACCTCGCGGCGGAACGGCACGCCTTGCGGTACTGAGAGCGGCACCACTCTCAATTCGCCCGGAGTCATGGCGAACGTCTGCGACTCGCTGCCCGTCTTCACCGTCACCTGGTTCGCCGCGCCGCCGTTGCGCACTTCGAGGGTCAGCTTCGTCAACTCTTTCGTCACCCAGTTGTTGTCGCCGAGACTTTCGATAGGCGCGCGCAGCACGATCTCGGCGGTCGCGCGCCCTTTGACCCAGAACCACCAGTCCTTCGACCCGGGAGGTGTTTCTTCCGGCACGTAGGAGTTGTCGTCCATGAAATACGCGAGCGTCTGGGGGGCGGGCTCGAGTGGCCCTACGTGGCGCTTCATCCGGCCGCGATCCTGCGCGACAGGGAGATCGTGCAGCAGCGTCAACTCGGTCGGGAACATGCGCAACGTGCCAGATTTGGTGTGGGTACCGGTTGCGAGCGACACGTAGAACGGGTTCATCACGAGCTGCGCGGTGAACAGCGCACCGGCGACAAACGCGGCGATCGCCGAACCGAGCCCGGCCGTCGCCGGAATGAGGACGAGGAACAACGCGTAGAACGGGAGAAAGTACCGGCTGCCGACGGGACCGCCGCCGCCGTTCCACGTGAACGGCCACACGAAGACGTGCATGACGACGGCGGCTGCGATCGTTGCCAGCGACAGCCATTGCCAGAGATGTTTCGGCTTCGAGAACAGGAACAGCGCCACCGCGAGCATGCCGGGAAAAAAGTACGGCAGCAGCCCGGCATTGCGCCCGACGAGGAAGTACCACAGGTTGTGGCGAAGGACGGTCCCGGAATGCGTGTTCACGAGCACGTCACCCAGCAGGAGATCTTCGCGCCCGCGCACGGGGCCGATATTGTCGAATGTCTCCCAGGTGTTCGCGAACGGATATCCGGTGAAGGAGTAAAACGTCTTGCGATCGCCACCCTGGTAATTGAACTCGCCGGTGATGGCCGCGTTCAGCGCGAACAACCCGGCTGTCACGGCTCCGCAGATGACGAGCATGCCCGCGGCGCGTTTCCACTGACGGCGGCTGGCCACGAGCAGCAGCATCGGCAGCAG
>CAYHHH010000010.1:11053-57184 GCA_964356125.1 uncultured Bifidobacteriaceae bacterium
CCGCGGATGTCGACGTCCTTGCCCGTCTTCAGGAACACGCCCTCGGGCCCGGAAAACTCTTCCCACACGCGAATCAGGTCCTTGCGGTCGTACTGAAAATCGAAATCGCGCGCCAGGCTGTGGCCCAGCATGTAGTACGTCGACTCGTCCCCTTTGAAGCGGCTGCCGTTCGCTTTCGGAAAGTCGACAGACACGGCGAATGCCAGCAGCAGAATGCCGGCAAGCGCCGACGCGATGATGCCGGGCTTCGTCGTCATGTCGTGAGAAGCCTGCTGACGGCGCGAGACCACGTCATTTCCGAGACCTGCTCCAGTCCCGCCTGCCCCATCCGCTCGGCCGCTTTCGCATCGTCCATCAGCTCGCGCAGCGCCACGGCCAGCGTTTCCGGGCGTGGCGCGCATAATTTTCCATTGACGTCATCCACGACCAGCTCCGCGGGTCCGCCGCTGTCAGTACACGTGACGACCGCCTTGCGCGACGCGAACGCCTCGACCGTCACGAATCCGTAGTCTTCGTCGAAGGGAGGAAAACAGACGGCGCGGCACTTCGCGAGATGCTCGAGCATCTGGCGGTCGTCGATGCGCCCGATCAGCTTCACGCGCGACGAGAGGCCCCTCGTCACAATCGCGTGCTCGAGCACCTGATGCTCTTCCCCCTCGCCGGCGATGACGCAGCGGATGCCCGCTGCTTCGGGGTTCGCCAGCGCCTCGATCAGTAGAGAGAGGCGCTTCAGCGGCGCCAGCCTCGACACCGCAAAAATATAGTCTCCGTAGCCCTCGCACCGGTAGGCGCGCTGTGGCGGTGGCGGGTACAGCGGCTCGGATGAAATGCCACCCCAGCGCTGGAGCCTCGCGGAGATCGTGCGCGACTGCGTGTACACCTTGCGCACGTGTTTCGTCAGCAGATAGCGATCGGTCGCATGGATGAACTGCCGGCGGGCACCTTCCTTGATGCGCCCCTTCCAGCTCAACGTTTCGCTGAACGTCTCCCACTGGTCGTAGTACTCGCGCATCGTGTGGTTCAACCAGACGACGTGGTTGGGATGGCGGACCGCGTAGCTCGGGTACCGGAGCGAGATGACCTGATCGACGACTTTATTGTGGTCCCCCAGGCCGACGTCGGTGAACCAGGTGGCGAGATACGCCCCGCCCTGACGTCCGAAACGGTTCTGTGGCGTCAGCACCATCGTCGCCTCGTGCCCTTCCTCGCGCAGCGCCTGCACGAGCGAGCGCGCGATGACGAGGTGCCCCCCCTCGATAAACAGCGGCGCCGACGTCACTACCACTACGCGCTTCATTGTTTAGTCGCGGGGGCCCCTCCTGCCCCGCTCCACGGCGCTTCGCTTCCGGGGCCCCGCCGCCCCGCGCCGCTCGCGCCTTCGACCAGAAACGACAAGTCTGCGCTTAGCGGTTGACGCCGCCGCCCGGCCGTCGTGGCGCGCGAGCTGTCGATGAGGAGGACGTACAACTGCTCCATTTTCCGCACGAAGGCGGTGATGTCGTAGCGTTGCGCGGTGACGCGCGCCGCCGCCGCAAGCCGCGCGCGTTCGTCCGGGCGATCGATCAGATCGACAATCGCGTTCGCCAGTGCGGACGCGTCGCGTGTGGGCACGATGCGCGCATCGCGGCCGTCGGTGAGGATGTCGAGCAACCCGTCGGCATCGGTGGCCACGATAGGCTTGGCCGACGCCAGCGCCTCGAATGCGGTCAGCGGGGTGCCCTCCCAGAGCGATGGGAAGACGCTGAGATCGAACGCGCTCAGCACGGCGGCCACATCGCGGGCGAACCCGACGAAGACGAACCGGTCGCCGAGGCCGAGCTGTCGGGCCTGCGCTTCGAGCGGCTCGCGCAGCGGCCCCTCGCCGACCAGGAAGAACTTCGCACTCGGCTTGCGGTCGATCACGAGACGCGCGGCATCGATGAGATATGAATTCCCCTTCGACTCGTGCAGTCGCGTCACGGTGCCGATCGCGAAATCGCCAGGCACGATGCCGAGCTCGCGGCGCGCGGATGCGATGTCGTCGGCCGCTCGCGCCCGGCTGAACTCCTCGTGCGGCGCGCCCAGGTATACGACCTTCACTTTTTCTGGCTGCACCAGACGCGCCCTCACGACGAAGTCGGCGGTGCTCTTCGAGACCGCAATGGCGATGTCCGTATAACGCTCGAGCACGCGGTCCGCGACTTTCTGAAACCACGGCGTGTCGGTCAGGTTCGCGTGCTCGTGCAGAATCGCCGGAATGCCGCGCATCGCGGCCGCCATTCGCCCGAAGGTCGTCGCGCCGTACCCGTGCAGGTGCAGGACGTCGATCTTCTTGCGATCGATGATCTTCAGAAGCGCGGGCAGCGTGGCAGGATCGAACTTCGACTTATGAAGGTACGTGATGTCGATGCCGAGCGCGTCGAGCGTCTCTTCAGAGAGATCCTTCTTGCGCAAGCTGACGAGCGACACCTCGAATCGCGCGGGATCGAACCGCGGGATCATCCACGCGAAGAGCCGTTTGACGCCGTGCATCCGCGACCCTTCCCATCCGAGGTGATCGCAGATCTGAAGAACGCGAATCTTATTCACCGCTGATCCACCACGCGCGCGGGGACGCCGACGGCGGTGGCGCGTTCGGGAACCGATGAGCGGACCACCGCGCCGGCGCCGATGACGGCGTGGGCGCCAATGTCGACGCCGTCCAGCACCTTCGCTCCGGCGCCCAGCCATGCGCCGTCGCCGACGGAGATGCCGGCAGACTTGCGCGCCTGATCCAGCACGGGACGCGACGCATCGCTGAAGTCGTGATCGCCGCCGATCAGGTAGCCGTAGGCCGCGACCAGTACGTTGCGGCCGATCCGTACGCGGCTTGCCGAGAAGATCTCGCAGTTGAAGCCGATGTTGGCGCCCTCGCCCAGCTCGATGTCGCCGTTCTTGCACGAAAGAATCGTGTTCCTGCCGATGAACACTCCGCTGGCGATGCGGATGCCGGCGTTCGACTCTCCCTTGGCATCGATCAGGCAGTTGTCGTCGACGACCACGTTATCGCCGATGTGAATCTTGTGCGGGTGGCGCAGGACGACGTTCTGCCCGAAGACAACGTTGCGCCCGCAGGTCCCGAGCAGTAATGGGTAGAGACTTCGCCGCAGGACGAGCCCAAGCGCGCCGGGCATGCTCTGCGACAGCAGCACGATCGATTCGTGCTTGATGAGCGCGCCCCACCCGGGCTTGCCGACGATCAGCGCAGCGTATTTGTCCCGGGCGGACACGCCGGGCCGGGACAGGTCATCCTGAACGCGGGGAATCTGGTTCACAGCCACCCGCGTTCCTTGTACCACGCCAGCGTCTTCCGGATGCCGTCGCGAAGTCCGACCTGCGGGGTGTAGCCGATCTCGGCGCGCGCGCGGCTGATGTCGAAGGCGCGGCTTTTGGTAAAGAAGTCCACTCTCCGCCGATATATCGGCGGTTCCACGCCGAGCGGCACGCAGAGGGCCTCGCACGCGGCGCCGGCCATCCAGAACGGCCACACGGGCAGCTTCCACCTGGGCGGCGCCACGCCCGCTTCCCCCGCAATCAATGCCATCAATTCGTTGAGTGTCGTGACCTCGCCGCCGGCCAGAATGTAGGTCCGGTTTGCAGCCGCCGGCGTTTCGCCGCACAGCCGGAACCCCTCGACGAGGTCGTCGATGTACGTCAGATGATAAAAGATGTCGCCCGACCCCAGCACCACAAATCGCCGGCGCGCGACACCGCGGAAGAGCTTCAGCAGGCGGCGATCGCCGGGGCCATAAATGCCGGACGGGCGCGCGATCGTCACGGGCATGCCCGTTCGCTGCGCGGCCTCGCGCGCGATCTGCTCCCCTTCCACTTTTGTGACCTGATAGATGTCACCGGGCCGCAGCGGCGCATCTTCGGTGGCAGGCGGATGCTCGATGTCGCCGTGCACGCCGACGGTGCTGCAATGCACGACGCGGCGTACGCCGGCGTCAGCAGCGGCCTCGATGACGTAGCCGACGGCGATCGCATTGATCGCGCGATAGGTGGCTTTCGGAATGCCCGCGTGCCGGTAGATCGCGGCAATGTTGTAGACGATCTCGACGTCTTTGATCGCGCGCGCCAGCGACGCGCGATCCTCGAGAGCGCCAACGACGGGCTCGATGCCCGATGCGTCGAGCGCGCGCGCGTCGGCGCGCTGCCGCGCGAGGCCGCGCACCTGGTACCCGCGCCGCGCGAGCGTCCGCGCCAGGTGGCCGCCAGTGAACCCGGTCGCGCCGGTAACTAGGACGCGCACCGCTCTGCTGCAATCGTGACCGGTGAGCCGGCGAGCCTGAGAAGGCCGGCGCCGGCGAGCACGCGCTCGAGACCGCGGGTAAATCCGGCGGACCCCACGGCTTTGTGAAGCGCGATGGGCAGCACGAACTGTTTATGCGTGGAGGTGATTCGAAAACCGTGGCGATCGAGCTCGCGCGCCACGTCACTCGCGCGGAACACGCGGTACGCCTCGACGTTCCGGCCCATGGTGACGGCGGCCCTGCGCCACATCACCTGAAGCGCGGCCGCGCTGGCGATCGCAGGGTAGTCGAACACCAGCCGATGCCGTGTGACACGGCATAGTTCCGCGAGCGCCTTCCGCCAGTCCGGCACGTGCATCAGCATGCGAAGGCAGACTGCCGCGTCGAACGATCCGTCGGGAAATGCGAGCGCGTGGGCGTCGCCCTCTGCAAACTCGATCGAAAGCCCCGCATCGGCCGCTCGCGCGCGCGCCACGCTCAGCATCTCGCGCGACGCATCCACGCCAGTGACGAGCGCACCGCGCTTGGCCAGCGCAAGCGCCGCGCGTCCGGTACCGGTGGCCATATCGAGCACGCGGAGCCCGGACACGTCGCCGAGAAACCCGGCGAGCACCCGCTCCTGATCGTGGAGCAGGATGTATCCAATCGGCCCGCCAAACCGCTTCGCGTCGAAGCTCGAGGCCATCGCCGGGTCGGCGTACGCCGAGTAGCTGTAGTGATCTTCGAAAAGGGGACGGGAATCTTTTTCGGGTGGCGCTGGCGAAAAAGATTCCCGTCCCCTTTTCGCCATCAGGCGACCAGGGCAGCGCACGCTTCGCGCGTGCGCTGCAGGTAGGCCTCGTAGGTGTAGCGCGTCTCTGCGAGCCGCTTCGCCGCGTCCCCAATGCGCGTGGCAGCTGCGGGATCGGCGATCGCCTGCAGAATGCCGCGCGCAAAACCATCAGCGCTGGGCTCGGTGAGAATCGCGACCTCGTCCGAGAGCACCTGCGTGTGGGTCAGGAGCCGCGTCGCCACGATGACGCGCCCCGAACGCAGGTACTGATAAATCTTCAGCGGCGTGTTCGTGCCGGTGCTGCGCGGCGACACCAGCACGTCGGCGGCGTCGAGATATGCGGGAATCGTCTCCGACGGAAGCTCTCCGGTAAAGATGAGGCCAAGGGCGCCGGCCGCCTCCGCCTGCGCCTTCGCGCGCGTCACTTGATCGGCTTTGCCGCCGGCGAGCACGAATCGCGCGTCGGGCCGCTTCGCACGAACAGCCTTCGCCGCGTCGAACAGCAGGTCGAGCCCTTGATACGCCTCGAACGTGCCCGTGTAGAGCACCATCGGCGCTGCCGCGTCGATGCCGAGCGATGCGCGGACAGCCGTGCCGCTTCCTGCCACCGGCACGTCGCCAGAACCGGGCGCGTTTTCGATCAGCACGACCCGCGCGTCGGGCACCACCTTGCGCGCCGTCACCTCGAGGTGCGGACAGATGACGATGGTGACGCGCGATCGCTTGATGGCGGTGCGCTCGAGCAGCTGAAACATCCAGCGGAGTATTGACGATCGGCTGAACGCGAAGTTCTCGAGCTGCTGTGGCAGGCTCGAGTGCATGTCGTACAGGTGTGGGATCCCAAGCGCGGCGGAGATGACGACCCCGATCGCGGCGCCTTCCTCGTGCGAGTGGACGGCGTCGTACTGACCTTTGCGCGCGCGGTTCAGCGCTGTCAGCGTCAGCGTCATGTCCAGAAACAGCTTCGCCGGCGAGGGGCCGATCTTGACGCGCGTGATGAACGGCGGCCGCGCCGCACGAAAAATACGCAGGCCCGGCAACGTAACGTCCTTGCCGAACGGATAGGTGACGAGGTCCACCGTGTGGCCGAGATCGAGCAGCGCGCGGATGCGGTGATATTCGCTGAACGGCGTGCCCCGAGGCTCGAAAAACGGCTCGGGCGCGATCATCAGAATCCGCATCAATTCATTTAAAACCGAAGGCGCAGGCCGGCGCCCCCCTGCGGTCCGCCCGCCTTCAACTTGGCGTCGCCGGTCGCCTCGGTCGGCAGGTCGAGTGAGGCGCTGGCGAAGCGCGCGAATCCGCCGACACCGATGCCGACGCCTTTGATGGTGCGCACCACGTACGTGCCGTCGACGCCAATGTTGAAGCCGACCGGGCTGTCTTTCACATCGGTCAGGCTCACGGTCCTGATGCTCAGGTTGTTGAACGGCGCGGGGTCGACGATGTCCTGGGGCGCCGCGACGGTCGCGACCGTCTGTCGCACGGTAAAGAAGGACGGGCCCGCGCTCGCGGTGAGATGAAATCTGCTCCTCAGCGCAAGCGTCCACGTGAACTGCAGATGGACCACATTCTGCGAGTGTTCGAGGTTTTCGACCGTGGCGGTGGCCGTCCGCGACTGGCCGAAGAGAACCGGATGCGGCACTCTCACGCTGACCGACGCGTCGTTGAAGTTCTTCACTGTCGAGTACGCGATGCCGGCACCGAGCCCCTTCCAGACCCGCATCCCGGCGCCGATATCGAACAGTGTTCCGCCGCCAATCGAGTGTGCAGTCGCAAGGGCACCGCTTTCGTTGTAGATACTGAACGTCGAGCTGTCCGAGAAGCTCTGCTCCTTGTTCTGCCCGCCCCAATTGACGCTGAAGAAGAAGCGCGACCCGTCATCATCCCCGTCGCTCGGCGGCTGCGGCTGCGGAGGTGGAGTCTGCGCAGGAGGAGTCTGGACAGGGGGCGTCTGCTCCGGCGGCGTCTGTGGGGGTGGAATCTGAGCGGGCGGCTCCTGCTCCGGCGGCGTCTGTGGGGGTGGAATCTGAGCGGGCTGCTCCTGCGGCGCCGCGGGTGGGGCAGCCGCGTCCGGGGCCTGGGCATTCACTGTTGGAACGGTACCAACGACGAAAAGTACCCCCACGGCCAGTAGCTTGAGAGTGCGCATCAGTGTGTCCATCCTTCAATAACGTAAATAAGAGCAAGAAGAGTTCGCAGACGCTGCAGCGTCGCGTGTGGCGCTCCGATAAGGATAAGTACCCGTATCGGGCGCACCATCCTAGCATGGCAAAAAGGTGTTGTACACGAATGAGAACTGGGTTATCATGATTTACCCTCTAGGCATCTTCCGATGCCCCGACCTGTAGAAAGATTTTTGTGGGAGTTCTTGCAATGGATCTAAGGAAGATTGTGGCGTGTACCGTTTGTGCGGCGACCACCGCGCTCGCCGCTGCCGGCTGCGCTGACGGAACCGGACAGGCGTTGACACCAACTTTGCCCTCAGCCGACGTTAGCTCGTCGAATGCCGACGGAACGAAATTAAAGGCAGGCGTTCCGCAGCCCTTGTCGCCGCGGTCTTCGGTCCGCGTCTCGAACCTCACGCCGCAGCTCGTTCTTCAGAACGCGTCAGGCACGTTCGATTCGTCGGCGACGCTCGCGTATGTGTTCGAGATATTCGAAGTGGCGGGCTCGGCGCAGACGCTGGTCCTCAAGACCGATCCGATCAACGCGGGAAGCCCTTCGACGATCTTCAACGTTCCGAATAACCTGCTGAAGCTGAACAAGACGTATGCGTGGCGCGCCTACGCCGTCCACAACGGCGTCCAGGGCTCGACCTCGGATGGCGTGTCGTTCCGCACGCCGCTGCCTCCGCCCGTCGACGGACCGGTGCCGTGCAGCAGCTCCGCCGGCCCCGTGCTCATCGCGTGCGTCGGCAACGCCTACCCTAAATATCTGGTCTCGACCGCGGCGGGCTCGGGCAGTCTCGAGCGCCGTAAGCACAACATGGAGTTCATCCGCGATCGCATCATTGAGACTGGCATCTGCAAAGGCCTGGACCTCGGCCGTAACTTCAAGCGCGGGACGCCGGTCATCAGCCACGACTTCATCGTCTTGCGGCAGCGGGGGCAGAAGGATCGCGGCGTCGATATCGCGAGCGGGTATGACGACGTCGACCGGCCGCTGAAGCTGACGTGGCAGGTGTTTGGCCCGGATCGGAGCTACGGCTTCCCGTTCTACGCGAAATACCCGTCGGTCGACTGCTCGGGCGTGAACTAATAGAAGGGGCGAGGGGCGAGGGGCGGACAAAGCGAATGTCCCTCACCCCTCTTCCCTCACCCCTGGTTTCTTGTTACAATAGAGCCATCCCCCGGACTGTAAGCCGTTGGCCCCCCAGCCCTTCGGCAACTGACTAATCTCGCTGACAACTCGCTTCGATAAGAAGGCAGTGCCAGGTAATCGTGTGCAGCCTGCCCAAAGGACTCTGGAGATCTGTGTCATGACCAGACTGCGTACAAAACTCATTGTGGGGGCCGCAGCCGCTGTCTTTTTGTCGGCGTGCCAGGTGCAGAAGAGCGCCAACCCCCTGAGCCCCCAGGTTGCGGGTCCAATCGCGGGCGTCGAGATTTCGACGCCGGCCCTGCTCGAGCCCGGCCAGGACTGGGAGATGCGAACCAGGGACCAGCCGATCAAGCTGCTGTTTCAGAATGCGAACAGCAACGGCGAGCGTCCGCTGAGGTACGCATTCGAGCTTGCAACTGATGCGGCGTTCAAGAGCATCGTCTTCGCCCGTACCGGCGTCCAGCCCGATGAGGGCCCCGAGACGCGGTTCCAGCTGCCCGACAGACTCGCGGCAGGCACCTACTGGTGGCGCACACGCGCCGAAGATGGGGCGAACGCGAGCCCGTATTCGGCGGTCAAGAGCTTCAACGTGCTCGCTGAAGTCGTGCTGGCGCCGCCGATTCCGTCGACGCCGAAGAACGGCGCGCTGCTCACCGATATCACGCCCGATTTCCGCGTGAAGGCCGGCGAGCGCAGCGGCGTCACCACCGACCTGGAGTACATCGTCCAGATCTCCAATAACTCTTCATTCACGTCGATTGCGGCGATCTTCACGACCAAAGAGTCGTGGCCCGAGACGCACATCGACAACGGATATTCGTTCCTTCACGACAGGACGTATTACTGGCGCGTCCGCGCGTGGCACACGGCGGATGGCTCGGAATTCAGCAACTGGTCGGCGACGCAGATGTTCAGCACGCCGAAACAGACGGAAGGCCCAGGCGGTGGCGGTGGCGGTGGTGGTGGTGGCGGCGGTGGCGGTGGCACCAACCCGAACGCATGCAACAGCAGCAAGGGCAGCGACATCGCCGACTGTATCGAGGCACGCTACCCGGCGTATCTGGCCGCGGGCGTCAGCCTCGATGGGCGTAAACGGAACATGCAGTTCCTGCGCGATCGGATGATCGAGCACGCGAAGTGCAGAGGCCTGGACGTCGGACAGAACCTGAAGCGCGGAGGTCCGGAAATCAGCAACGACTTCATCGCGTGGAAGACCGGCGGCCATCTGGAAGGCGTCGACATCGCGTCCGGATACGACGATACGAGCACGCGCTTGAACCTCATGTGGCACACATACGGTCCGCCTGACTACGGCTTCCCGTATTACAAGTTCTACGCGCACAGCTGCAACTGATGACTGGGGGTTCGGAACACACTGGGGCCGGCGAAAGCCGGCCCCAGTCTTGTACTCCGGTATACTTGCCCGACGTGTCGGATCGGTTCATCGAGAGCGTTCCCTGCAATATCTGCGGCAGCATCGAAGCACACGTCCTGCAGCCGGCGCAGTACGACTTCAATGCCCTGGAACAGACGGATTTGACGCAGACCTTCAGCAGCTCGAGCGACGAGCGCTTGAACCATCAGCTCGTGGCCTGCGCGCGATGCGGGCTGCAGTACGTCAGCCCGCGGCTGCGCGCCGATGCGGTGATCGAGGGCTACGCCGGCGGATCCGATGAGCAGTTCGTCTCCCAGGCGCGCGGCCGCGAATTGACCTTCGGAAAATGCCTCGACGCGATCGAGCGCATCTGGAACCGCAAGCCTGGGCGCCTGCTCGACATCGGCACGGGCGGCGGATCGTTCCCCTACGTCGCCTCGAAGCGCGGCTGGATCGCCGAAGGCTGCGAGCCGAATCGATGGCTGTGTGAGTGGGCGCTGAAAAACTACGGCCTGCCGATTCGGCCTGGCACGGTATTCGAGCAGCGCTACCCCGCCAACTCGTATGACGTGGTAACGCTGTGGGACGTCCTGGAACATACACCCGATCCGAAGACCGAGGTTCGAGAAACCCATCGGCTGCTGAAAGATGAAGGGCTGCTCGTCATCAACTATCCCGACATCGGCAGCTGGATGGCGCGCGCCATGGGGCGCTCGTGGGTGTTTCTCCTCGACGTGCACCTGTACTACTTCACGCGCGCGACGATACGGAAGCTTCTCGAAGAGGCGGGTTTCGAGATCGTCCTCATCCGTCCGCACTTTCAACGTCTCGCGCTCGGATACATCATGCACCGCGCGACACCGTATGTCGGCGCTCCGGCCCGCATGGCCGAGCGCCTGCTTCGCGCCGCCGGCGTTGCCGACTGGCAGGCGCCCTATTGGATGGGACAGACTCTTGTCATCGCGCGCAAGCGCGCAACAGTTAACTAGGCGATTTTTCTTACGAGACTGACATGACCACACCTTTTCAGACACGCACGTTGCCGGCGCTCATTCTGTTGTCCATGGCCGCTTCCGCATGCGGCAGCGGCGTCGGCCCGACGCGATCGGTACCGGTGGGCCCCACGGCGCCTACAGGACCCGGCGGTTCCGGATCCGTCACCCTGTCGACGCCTTCAGCCGTCTCCCCCGTCAACGGTGAGCAGCTCGGCACGCTGCGGCCGACATTGACCGTGCAGAACGTCACGTCGAGCGGGACCGGGACGCGCACGTATGAGTTTCAGGTTTCGGATAACACCGGTTTCACGATGACGTCGTCACTGACAACGTCGTTCCTGGTCGCCGTCAACCAGACCGGCGTTGCCGAAGGCGGGGACGGCCGCACGTCGTTCACGGTGCCTCAGGATCTGCAACCGACCACCCGCATGTATTGGAGGGCGCGAGCCGCCCAGGGCGCATCGACGTCGTCATGGTCCGAACCGGCCATGTTCCGCACGAAGCTCGTCGGGTACAACCGGTCCGGCGAGTTGTACGACCCACTGATTCACTCGGAGAGCATCGGCGCGATCACGGGCGCGCACACATGGGTTCCCGGCAAAGGGCTGCGGCTCGATACGGAACGGTCGTTCGTGCAGTATCAGTTGCCGCAGGTGCTCACCAGTGGAGAATTTTCGGTTGAGGTGGAAGGGCTGGCACCGGACGGGCCGAACCACAAGCTTAAGATTTTTTCGATGAACGACACGACCGGGGATATCACGCATAGCGATTATGGGATGAGCACGATGTATCGCGGCAAGGAGGGAAATCCCCCCAATGCGATCTCGTACAAGGCAGTATTCGGCAGCCAGAGCCTGATTGCGGAACCGGATCGCACAATCCGGAACGCCTCGATCATGAACCTCGATCCGTCCCGAACATACTTCTGGAGGGCCACGTGGGGCAGCGATTTCCGGTTGCTTGTCGCTGACGGCGGCGTGAATGGCAACGTCATTTACGACCGTGGTCAAGGCGCTCCGGGAGGCGCGACGTACCGGCCGGCGTATGCGTGGCTGGGTTCAAACCAAGGTGCGGGCGGGCTCGACGCCGCAACGTTTCCTGGGGCGACATACCGCCACCTCTTCATTGGCAATCGGCCGCGTCCTTCGACGCTAGGTAACGCACTGGATTGATGACCGGCCTGCGGCCGGCGGAGTATCAATGAAAATCCTCTTCATCCAGAACAACGGCATTCAGGAGTCCATTGGCATTGCGAACCTGTCGGGAATTCTCAAAGCCAATGGACATCACACCGATCTCCTGCTGGTCTCGCATACGCCGGACCTGATCGGCGCAATCAAGCAGTACGATCCGGGCCTCATTGCCTTTTCTGCGCTGACGGGGGTTCATCACTCCATCCAGCAGCTTGCGGTGTCGATCAAGTCGCAACTGAACATCCCCATCATCGTCGGCGGTCCTCATCCGACCTATTCGGCTGAGATGATCCTGAGCCCGGGCATCGACATCATCTGCCGCGGCGAAGGTGAGCTGGCGATGCTGGAGCTCGCCGATGCGATGGAACGCAATACGGATGTCAGCCGCATCCGGAACCTGCACATCAAGACGCGCACCGGAACGATCCATCGCAACGAGCTGGGGCCTGCCGTCCCGCTCGACGAGCTGCCGCCGCCTGATCGCGAGCTCTATTACAAGTACGGGTTCTTGCGCGACATGCCGATGAAACGTTTCATCTCGAGCATGGGATGCCCGTACCCCTGCACGTTTTGCCACGAGCCAGTCATCAGAGACCTGTACAAAACAGAGACAAAATCCGATTACCTTAGGCGCAAATCCGTCAAGCGTGCGGTGTCGGAGATCAAGTACATCGCCGATCGCTATCCGTTGAAGCACGTGCACTTCTCCGACGACCTGTTCTTCATCCGCAACAGCTACAAGTGGCTCGAGGAGTTTGCCGACGTGTATCCCAGGGAAGTCGGACTCCCCTTCAACTGCAATATCCGGTACGACTCGGTGACGCAGCAGGCAGCCGACCTGCTCGAAAAGGCGAACTGTTATGGGGCCGCCGTCGGCCTCGAGTCCGGGAACGAGCAGATCCGCGAAGTCGTCATCAAGAAGCGGTCGAAGAACAATCAAATCGTCGATGGCGCGCGCTTCCTGCGCGAGAAGCGCATCAAGGTGCTGACGACCAACATGATTGGGCTGCCGGGCGAAACGCTGGACAACGCGTTCGAAACGGTGGAGCTGAACATGACGCTCAAATCCGATTACGTGCGCGCGAACACGTTTCTGCTGTTCCCGGGCCTTCCTCTGGTCGAATACGCCAGAGAGAAAGGCTATATCTCCAAGGACTTCGATATCGAGAAGCAGGTCGCCGAATCGCAGGAGATTACGCTCAACACGCCGTACGCGCGCGAGTTCCGCAACATCAACTCGCTGTTCTGGCTCATGGTGAAATGCTCGCCGAAGCGGATTCCGTTCTTCAAGCGGCTCGTGACGCTTCCCGACAACATCGTGTTCCGCATCATCGGTTCGTTCAATATGGTGCAGGAACTGTTGTTCTATCAGATTCGGCCGATTCCGGCCCTGCGGTACTTCAAGAACACGGTCCTGATGACCGGCAAGTCGCGGCTCAACATGGGGCTTCGGCAATATCCGACGCTGTTCAGACGGAAAAAGCACGAGGAACAGCCGCCACTGCCACTGAGCCAGAAGGAAATCCACGAAGCGAACCGCGGATATTTCTGATGTTCACGCTCGAAGAATCCGCGCTCTTGAGGCGGATGATTCGGGCGATCTTCCTTGGATTGCTGGTGATCGCCGTCGTTGCCGCATACTTCCTCTTTCGTCAAGACTGAACCCTGTATATCTGCACGTCCGCGTTCTCGAACACCAGAGAAAAACAGCTCCCATCCGCGGAGAACTTATTGAAGGCCTCGGGCGGCATGCCCTCCCGCTCCATGCGGCCAACGTAGAGGTAGTCGATCCTGCCCCGGGCCCGTCGGCAGGCATCGGCCACATTGCTCGTGACGTAGAGCTGATGCACGTCGGCCGACCGCGTGCTGTACGGCGGCATGTCGAGCCACAGCAGCGGTTTCCCCGCCCACATGCGGCGTTGCCCGAAGGTAGGGATGTGCGACCAGCTTTCGCGCCCCCTCGCGATCGGATCCATCTGCACGATGTCTTCGAGCGCGGTGTTACGGCGAATCCAGGTGAGCCCCTCCAGTTCGTCACGTGAGAGGCTGACGGTCCACCGGAACCCAGGCCCCATCCGCCGGTTAGTGATGTCCTGCGCATTGTAGGTGTCGATCAGGGTCGTCGAAATCCCGGCGGCGATAATCAGTGCGACGGCGCCTGCCGCCATCGACCAATGGCGCGTGATCAACTGCCCTATGAAGAGCGCGACCAGTGGCGCAAGGCTCACCTGCAGAATCTGCCCGGCTCGGAATCCAATATAGGAACCCTCAACTGACAGATTGACGAAATACAATAATCCGAGACCCACGAGCAATCCCGCGACCGCGGGCCACGCGCGCAGCGGGGTTTTCCACGCCATGAGCAGCGCCAACATGCCGGGCACCAGCACCGGACCAAGCGAAAGAAACAGCGTCTTCACCGGCGCATTCCGCGCGTAGCCAAGCAGGCCGAACCGGACGTGCGCTTCGGAGCTCTCGACCATCTCGTTCCAGATGCACCAGTACACGGCAACGCCCACGAGCATCGCGGGAACAGCGTGGCTGACAATGCCGATCCACGCTTTGCGATCCACCAGGGCGTGGGCGATGACGATCAAGCCATAGATGAGCGACAGAATTCCGCCGATCAGCGGGTTGAAGATCGTGGAGGCCGCGAGGGCGATGCCCGCGAGCGTGACGGCGGGCAACGATGCGCGAACCCCCATGTACGCCGCGACCGGGAGCGCCATGAGCCCGGCAGCGCAAGAAACCGAATGCTGGGGGTTGTACCACATCGACCGCGCCAGGCTGTCGATGCGCAAGCCGCTGAACGACCACGCAGTGACGGCATCGATGTTGAGGCTCGTTACCGATGACAGCGCACGGCCGCGCTCGTACAGATCGTAGAGCGCATAGTTGCCTTCCCCGCTGGCCGCGACCGTGACCAGCGCGGTGCCGAGCGCCGCCGCCGTCGCGGACGGCACGATTGACCACGCGAACAGCATGACGCTCGCCAAAAACAGCGTTCCGGAAAATGCAGCATTCAGCTTCAGGCAGAGCTCGACGTCGGCCAGGAGCGCCGGGCCTCGAGCGGCCACGGACGCTGGAATGATGAAGTAGGTCCAGTAATAGTGAAGGTTCTGGTCTCCGACGAACGGGTTCACTGGCGGAACGGCAAACTTCGTCATCTCGGACGCGAGGGCGGTGTGCCAGACGAAATCGGCCGTAAAGTACGCGCGGTAGTGTTTGGCCCCTTCGCTGTCCGCTGTGCCCAGGTTCTTGTACGGAAACACGATCAACGCCGGCACAAGCAGCAGCACGAAGCACAGCGCCGCTGTGTCCCGCTTCGCCCAGACAGGGAGCGCCACCACCGGAGCCTCGTTGTGCCAGCCTACACCCCACACGAGGGCCGTCGTCAGGGCCCATGCCGCGACGAACGCCCACATCGTAGGCATCCCGGCGGCCTGCACGCCCCAGAGCGCCAGACACGATAGCGCGTATCCGATGAGCGCCCCGGTCACCCAACCCAAGCCATGCGCTCGGCCGAACAACTTGAATCCCAGCGGCCAGCCGGGCAGGGTCACGGCGATGTAGATGAGGAGATAGACGAGCCCCGCGCCCTTGCCGAGGACCCACGCGAGCGCGATGGTCGCCGTAACGAATGCGGCTACGGCCAGGCGGTAGGACACGGCAGGAAGGCTACAATTCCGGTGCAGATGGCAACGGTCGGAACGGGAACAACCACGCGACAACAAAATACCACGACGAAGGGTCTTTTCGCGCGCGTCCTCCGCGTGATCGTCGCCATCGGCCTCACCGCCCTCCTGCTCTGGCAGAGCGACCCTCGCGCCGTGTGGCAGGCGGCGCGTGACGCCGATTGGCGATTTATTCTGCTCGCGTGCGCGCTCGTCGTCGTCGATCGCGTGCTGATGGCGTACCGCTGGTGGACGCTCCTGCAGGTCGGCCGGCGCCCGCCGCTTGGCACCGTGATGCGGATCTTCTTCGTCAGTACCTTCGTCGGCACGTTTCTGCCCGCGAGCGTCGGTGGCGATGCCGTCCGTGCCTATGGGTTATCAAAGGAAGGGGTCGGCGGAGTTGACGCGGTCGCGTCGGTATTGATGGATCGCCTGTTGGGAGTCATTTCGATTCTCGTCGTCGGCATCGCGGGCGCCTTCCTCGCGCGCGACCTCATCGACATCCGCGCGCTCTTCCCCGCCTTCGCGGTGCTGACGGTCGCCTGTGCCGCAGCGCTTGCCGTGGTCTTCAGCCCGCGCGCGGCGGCTGGGGCGGCGGGCGTCCTGGCGCTCGTGCCGCGCGGACGCGAGACCGGCGCCAGGCTCGTCGCGGCCATTCAGCGGTACGCGACCCTGCACGTGCCGATGGTGAATGTGCTGCTCTGCTCTATTGCGGTTCAGGTGCTGCGCGTGCTGCAGACATACTGCCTGGGAGTGGCGCTCGGGCTCGCCGTCCCATTGGGCGTGTATTTCGCGCTGGTGCCGATCATTCTGCTGATCGTGCTGATGCCGATCACGATCAACGGCATCGGCACCACGCAGGCCGGCTTCATATGGCTCTTCGGCCGCGCAGGCGTCGCCAGCGCGCCGGCCTTCGCGTTGTCTGTGCTGTTTCTGGGAATTGCGGTTGTGGGAAATTTACCGGGAGGAATTCTCTATCTGTTTGGAGGTAAACGTACGTAGTGCCGACCTTCAGGTCGGCCGCGAGGCTGGCCTAAAGGCCAGCACTACTTTGCGCGGCAGCAGCCGCCGCAGCCTTGCTGCGGTGCTTGCGCTTCTCGTTCGAAGCGCGCACGAGGAACTTCACGTACGGCGTCACCTGCTTCACGGCCGACACGTTCATCTGGCACGGGCTCAGGCAGCTCGGGCACTTCTTTTCCTTCACCCAGTCGCGATGCTCCTGGCTGCTCGCCTTGAAGTACACGTCCTCGGCGTCCTCGGTGAGGACGTTGCCGACGACTTCGCTGTTCTCGCAGAAGAACATGCCGCCATCAGGGTTCAGCATGATGCCCTGCGTCTGGAACGGGCACGGGCTGAGCCGGTGATAGCCGTTCGCGATCATGTCGGCGTAGTGCATGTAGATGTAGTTCTGCCCGTCAAGCAGCGGGTCAATGCGCACCCGGTCGAGGAAGAACTGCCGCATCTGCTCTTCCTTCGGGCCGAGCGGCTTGCAGGTGTCGGACAGGTCGCCGTTGCCGAGCATCGCGTCGGTGAAGCGCACCATGTTGAACACGATGTCGAGCTTCTCGTTGCGCGCCCACGACAGGATGTTTTCCGCGTCGTCCAGGTTCTGCGAAAAGATCGTCGTCGAGATGCCGAAGTTGAAGTTGAATGTCTTCTGCAGTTCGCGCATCGCGCGGATGGTTTCGTTCGCCTTGTTGAAGCCGTTCTTCACGTGGCGCACGTCGTTGTGCATGTCGCCCACGCCGTCGATCGACACGCGCGTGCTGAAGATGACCCCCTTCTTGTTGCACAACTCGACGATCTTCGTGAGCATCGGAATCGCGCGCTGCGGGGTCATGCCGGTCGTGTTGATGCCGAACTTGCGCAGGCGCGGCAGGCGATTCAGCATCACGTCGCACAACTCGACCAGATCGTTGCGGGTCGTCGGCTCGCCGCCTGAGACGTTGGCGGTCTCGATATTTTTCCAGAGGCCCGACGAAAACACCTTGTCGATGTCAGCCAGCGACATCTCGTGCTTGCGATCGGCGCGCTTCCAGTTGTGGCACATCTCGCACTGCGCGTCGCACACCCAGGTGCAGTGGAAAATCAGCACCGTGGGATGGATGGGGCGCATGGTCGCGACGTAGGCGTTGACCAGATCCCGGGGAGCGCTGAGAGCAGCTTTTGCGAGGTACTTGGCGGCGTAAACCTGAGCCATTCAGTCCTGTGATTGTACGCCGGATCGTTTAGAAGGTAAACCGTTTACCGTTCACCGTTTACCGTCCACTGTGAACGGTGAACGGTCGACGGTGAACGAGGGTTATTCGGTCTTGTGCGCCACAAACGCGAGCGTTTCGAACAGATTCTTTCTGACGCGAAACAGCACGTCTTCGGTTCGCGTGTAGCGCGACAGCGCGTCCAATCCAGGGAGATTGGCCAGGATGGCGCCCGCGGCCAGCGCATCCCGAGCAGGGCCCGTCGCGGCGCCGATGCTCCGCACGACGCGGGTGATGTCGAAGCCCCCGTCGTAGAGCAGCTGCCGAACGCGCCTCTCGGTGGTGATGAAATTGTGCGTGTAGTCGATGTCCCAGAAGAATTGGCGCTCTTTCAGATAGTCGGGCACGACGACGAACAGCACGCCTTTCGAGCGGAGTATGCGGCGCGCTTCTGAAACGAACTCGCGCGCGGCGTCGATCCCCGACATGTGCTCGAGCACCTGGTCGGCGTACACGACATCGGCGCTCGCGTCCGCGGCGGGAATCGGCGGCGTCCACGCCTGGACAATGTCGAGCCCTTCGCGCGTCAGCTCTTCGGCCAGCACGCGGCTCGCTTCGACGCCGCGGTATTTCCATCCCGCGGCGACCGCGGCTCTCGCGAGGCTGCCGTGCCCAGGACCGATCTCCAGCATCTCGCCAGGCGGCTGCGCATATTTCATGACGAGCGCGAGCCGCGACTCCTCGATGCGCTTGCGCCGCGACGCACCGGCACCGGTCAGTTTTCGTTCAGAAAACCATCGATAGAAGGTGTCAGCCATTTAGTGCATGAAATGAAGACCCAGGCTCGAGGCCCCGTCGTAAGAGCTATCGCAGAGCCACCACCGCGAGTCTCTGTAGACACCTGAGATTGTGCTGGTCCCCTTCGCAATCTCGATCGCCCCAGATTCTTTTACGGTTGAGTTCCACTCAACGGGCGTGGCTACGCACGCGTCGGCTGCCTTGGATTTGCAGGAGCCACCAAACGCCACCGATGCGGTCGTCGTGCCATAGACGTGAGAATTGATGAAACGTGTGTCTCGAATGAACGTCACATCCTTCAACTCGCTCGCCTTTCCAGGGCAGGAATCCGAGAAGTTTCGAACCGTGGTCGCCGCAGGAATCAAATTGTCGGCAAACTCCTCCAGGAACTCCAGCGCGAGCGCGCTGATTTCCGCTACGGAGTTGTGCAGTCGAACGACGATCGACCGCGTCAGGACGTGCGGGCCATCCATCACTGTCACGTCGATCGTGCACGTGGACGGCAACGAGCCGATGGCCGGTGCGGTCCAATCGACTTGCGGGCCCGTTCCGGTGAAGGTGCCGTCGCATGCGCGCCACTGGTAGACGAGCTGCGCCGGCGCCGTTTCCGCGTCCTGGATCACAAGAGTGAGTTGAATGGTCTCGCCGTAATCAGCGTACGTCGCGGGTTGCCTGGGGCGGCGGCCCTGCGCAGCGATCGATGTGATGACTGGAACGGTGTTTGGACCAGTCGGGTCGTAGCGGAACCCGCCGCTGAGCGTCTGCGTCCGACCGCTGAGCGTGACGACGATATCGGAGGGGCCCGCGGTCGGACTGGCGGGGGTCTTCGCCGTTAACGTATCCGCGCTGTGCACGCTGACATCGGTCGCCGCGCGGCCGCCGATCGTCACAACCGTCCCTGCCGCGAAGCCCGCCCCGCGGATCGTCACTTCCGTCCCCCCTGTCGCAGGACCGGCAGTCGGACTGACCGATTGAATCACCAACTCGACGACGATGGGGCCCGGTTTCGTCGGGGTACTACACGTCGCCGTCAGCACCGCGAGCGCGGCGACGATTATTCGTGGGAGTGCAGTCGGCATTGGAAGTGAGGCACGTCTTGGGAGCGCCATAAATTATACTGCAAACTGCACACCCGCAACGAGATCGGGGCTGCAACCGGCCGCAGAGAATGGTAGAATGTGCGCGCACGCTCACGGAGATTCCATGAAAAAAGCCTCAATTCTTCTCGTGATCTATTTCATCTGGATGTCGCAGGCCCAGGTCGATGCGTATCTCGACCCCGGCAGCGGCAGCATGCTGGTGCAGTTGCTGCTCGGCGGCGTCGCGGGCGCGGCGGTCATCATGAAGCTCGGGTGGGAGCGATTCAGGGACATGTTCCGCTCATCGAGCACCAAAGAGCACGACACCAAGCCTCATGAGTGACATCGCGCTCGAGCCCGGATCCTTCCGGGATCGAACGGCCAGGGTTTTCTATCACGACGGAAAAGTCTTTCGCGGCCTGAACGAAACCGCCTTCGCGGAATGGCAGGCGCTGTCGGCCACCAGCTTCTTCAAGCGTCTCTCGGGCACGGGCGCCATCGTGCCGACCCAGCAGCGCGATCTCGCATCTATTCCCTTCTCATCGTCGGATCAACAGTGGGCCGCCGTACTCGAGCACGAAAAAGTGCCCTTCATCTCGTACCCGTACGAATGGTCGTTCGAGATGCTGAGGGACGCGGCGCTGCTGCAACTCGACCTCGTCCTCGCGGGGCTCGATGAAGGGATCGGCCTGAAGGACGCCTCGGCCTACAACCTGCAGTGGAAAGGCGTGTCGCCGGTGTTCGTCGACGTGGCGTCGTTCTACAAGCGCGCCGAAGGCGAGCCGTGGGTGGGCTACCGGCAGTTCTGTCAGATGTTCCTCTACCCGCTCCTCGTGCAGGCCTACAAGGATGTGCCGTTCCAGCCGTGGATGCGCGGCAACATCGACGGGATGGATGCCGAGGTGTGCCTCAACATGCTCAGCGCGCGCGACTACATGCGCAGCGGCGTGCTCGCGCACGTCTACCTGCAGGCCAAGGCGCAGAAAGCCTACAACGCGACGACCCGCGACGTGCGCAAGGATTTGAGCAAGGCGGGGTTCGACAAGCGCATCATCAAGGCGAACGCACAGGGTCTACGGTCGCTCGTCGCCGGCCTGCAATGGAAGCCGAAGCAGTCGACGTGGTCCGACTACCTGAAGTGCGGCCATTACGAAGCATCCGACGCTGAGCAGAAGCGCGCGTTCGTGCGCGAGGTCGCCGCCACGCGCGACTGGAACCTGGCGTGGGACGTCGGCTGCAACGTCGGAGTCTTCTCTCGCATCATCGCGGAGCGGGCGAAGAATGTCGTCGCCATGGACTTCGATCACCAGGCAATCGACAAGCTCTACCAGGCCCTCAAGACCGAAAAGCTGACGAACATCCTGCCGCTCATCCTCAACGTCACCGATCCGTCGCCCAATCTCGGCTGGCGGAACATGGAGCGCAAACGCATCGACGAACGCGGCCGCCCGGATCTCGTCCTGACGCTGGCGCTCATCCACCATGTCGTCATTGGTGGGAACATTCCGATGGCCGAGTTCGTTCAGTGGCTGCGCGATTTGGGCGGCGAGCTGGTGGTCGAGTTCGTGACGCGCAAAGATCCGATGGTCGTCACGCTGCTGCGCAACAAAGACGATCACTACGCGGATTACAACGAAGACGTGTTCGAGCGCGAGCTCGCGGCGCGGTTCCGGATTGTGAAGCGGCAGCCGCTCGGCTCAGGGACGCGCATCATGTACCACGCCCAATAATCACGAGCTCGTCATAGCCGCTGAGGTCGATGCTGTCCCCTGCTGAGACCTTCAGGTGTTTCACGATCTTCCCTGTCGCCAGTTCCCTGATTTCGATCGCGGCGTTCACGTGCGCGCGGACCGACACCGGCTGCTTGATTCCGATCGCGAGCGCGACGAAATCCGATCCGTTGGACGCCGAGTACAAGCGGTCAAACCCCTGAATCGGCGCACCAGGTGAATTCGGTTCATGGCGCGTCCAGTTCGCGAGTCCCGGCGGCAAGTACTTCTTCGCCTCGCCGAGCGCTGTCGCGATGGTTTTGAACGACGGCAGCTCATCGAAGTGCGCGTGCCGTCCAAGCTTCGGCGCAATGTCGGCCGCGCCGCCGCCGCGAATTCCCGGGCCCGAGTGCAGCACGTAGCTGGCGTTCCCCGCGAGAAACGTCATGACGTAGCCCGCCGCAATTCGAGACGCCGAGTCGTCTTGCCGCACGGAGCTCTCAGGCCCGATCGGCTCGTTGTTGAAGATAATCGCCGGCAGCTGTCCGCGGCACGCGCGATCGTACGCGGCGGGAAAGCTCCACGGGCGTCGCAGCGGCTGCAGCGGACCGATCTTAATGCTCGCGGGGCCCCACCCGCGCTCGTAGTGGAGCGTCATCGCGTCGACGCCCGAGCCCGCATATGTGGCGCACGCCATTCCATTCCTCGGCGAGCTGAGCGCGACCAGGACGCTCGTCCTGCCGTTCAACCGCGCGCCGAGCCGCCGCAATTCCGTGAGCCCTTCAGGACCGCTGAAACCGTTCTGCCATGCTTCGTTGGCAATCTCGAACGCGAAGAGCTTGTGCTCACGCCCCTTCGCGAGGGAGGCGAAGCGATCGACGAGCGCGTCGCGCCCGGTGCCGGCCGGAGTGAAGGGCGCCCCGCCGAAAATCGTCCACTGCACGCGCAGGCCGTACCGGTCGTACGCCAGGTCTGTCATCCCGGCGATAATGGCGTCATAATCTGGCCATCGCGGATCGGTCTGTCTGTCTTCCCAGCTCGCGCCGCCAACCGACCCGAGCACGCGCACGTAATCGATGCCCGCGGCGCTCAAGATCTCGAGATTGCGCTCGAGCCTGGCACGGTCGAACTTGTAAGCCCACGCGCCCCAGAACAACGTGGCGCCAAGCGCGTTGAAGGGGCCGGCTGCGTCTGCGACCGCACGCCCCTCGGCTCGCACCAGGCCCGTGCGTGCCTCGAGGGGTGAGGCGAGCGTCATAAGACCGATAAGTAGGACAGATACGTATTTCATGCGCCTTCTCTCGAATACCACGTTTTTGATCGCGTTACTAGTCACCGCCCCCGGCTGCGGTGGAAAGAACCCTAATCCCCTGCCGCCGCCCCCACCTGGGCCGCAGCTCGCGCTCTCATGCCCGACGGCGATGACGCGTGAAGCGACCAGCCCGCAAGGGACCGACGTCCATTTCGATACGCCTGCACCCACGGGCGGACGCGAGCCGTACAGCGTTCAGTGCAATCCGGGATCGAGCGGTGTGTTTGCCATCGGTGAGACAACGGTGAGCTGCACCGCGACCGACGTGGACATGGCGCAGGCGTCCTGTGGCTTTGCCGTGACCGTCCGCGCCTCGCAGACGGTTGCGAAGACGACGTTCACAGCGTTCGGCGACAGCATTACCGACGGCAAGGTGTCTTTGGAGCCGCTGATTTCCCTCGCCGGCCCCGACACGTACCCATTCAAGCTTGAACAGATGCTTCGCGAGCGGTACCCGTCGCAGAGTTTTCTTGTCAGCAACCAGGGCAACAGTGGTGAGCATCTCGGCGACGGCGCCATACGGCTGCCCTCCGTGCTCGCTGCAGAGAAGCCAGAAGTAGTTCTCATTCTAGAAGGCGTCAATGCCGGATGGTTTCGATCAACCACCTTGCAGGCAGCGAATGTGCGAACCATGCTCACTGCCGCCCGGGAGCAGGGTGTTGCCGTCATCATCGCAACCGTCATGCCGGTACGAGCGGAGCAATTTCCCAGCCGCCCCGAGTGGAATCCGCGCATAGTCGCGCTCAACGTGCGCATTAAACAGCTGGCCGCTGAGTTCGATGTCGCGCCGGTTGTCGACCTCTATGCGCTATTTGCCTCCAACATGCACTTGATAGGTATCGATGGCCTGCATCCCACTGCAGAAGGTCAGACGGAAATCGCACAAGCCTTCAGAGACGAAATCGTGCGGCGTTACGACAACCGGTCGACGATGTCGTTTGGGTTGTCTACGATGAGACGCGCGCGATGAGAAAGGGTTGGGCACGCCGCTTCAGAGATCTCATCGCCCCTGCCCTGCTCGTCGTTCTGCCGCTCTGCCTGTTCGGCCCCTACACGATCTTTTCCGGTAACGAGGCGGAGTTCAGTGCGCCGTTCCGCGAGATCGTTCGTCCGCTGCTCCTTGCTGGTGCGGGCATCGCGCTTGCGGTGATCGTTCTTGGGCTCGCGCTTCGCGGCAAGGTCTTCCGCGCGTACGTCGCGCTGCTGTTCGGGCTCGGCATCGTCATCTGGATCCAGGGCAATCTGCTGGTCGCCGACTACGGCCCGCTCGACGGGACGGCGATCGACTTCACGCTGCAGTCATGGCGCAATCCATATGAAATAGCGATGTGGACGCTCGTGCCCCTGTTGTGTGTCGTCGCCGCGAAATACGTCTTTTCCATCGCGCCCTTTGCGAGCGCGGTGCTCGTCACGCTGCAGATGGCGATGTTGATCGTGTCGGCCTTCGGCGCGGACGGGCGCGCGACACCAGAATGGAAAGGGCCCGCCGCCTCGATGTTCGAGCTGTCGCGCAAGCAGAACATCATCCACATCGTGCTCGACGCGTTTCAATCGGACTTGTTCGGCGAGATCCTGAACGAGGACCGCCAGGAGCTCGACCAGAGCTTCTCAGGCGCGGTGTTGTTCGCCGATCACGCGGGCGCATTCCCGACGACGATGGTGAGCATTCCGGCGATGCTCACGGGAACGGTGTACCGCCACGAGCGGCCACTGCCCCGTTACGTGCGCGAGCATTTCGACAAGGGATCGCTCTTCAAGTCGCTGCGCGCCAACGGCTACCGCGTCGATAACATCTCCGACATTGTCTACGACACCAGATCGGCATCGAACGTCTACAGAACGCGGCGTCCGTACATCGGGTACGGGGAGTACGTTCAATTTGCGGGCTGGCAGCTCGCCGATTTGTCGGCGTTCCGGCATGCCCCTCACATCCTCAGGCCTGCCATCTACAACGACCAGGCGTGGCGTCTTCAGACGCGGCTCGGTCCCGGCGATACCGCAGGGCGGCGGCACTTGCCCGTCAGCGGCTCGGCCGTTCTCCTCGAGCTCTCACAGCGATTGATCACAACGGTCGACGAGCCGGTCTACAAATTCATTCACGTCGGCATTCCGCACCGCCCCGTGACGCTGACTGCGGAGTGCGAATACGTCGAAGGGATGTCGCGCGCGCGCGAGTACTACAAGGGGCAGACGCGATGTGCCGTGCGGCGCGTCGTTGCGCTCCTGGATCGGTTACGAGAGCTTGGCGTGTACGACAGCTCGCTCATCGTCATCACGTCCGATCATGGAATCGGATACGCGCCGTTGAATTTCGTGAACGACCGGCAGACCCCCGCAGGCGCACTATCGATTGTCGCGGGAAAGTCGAAAGCCCTGCTCATCGTGAAGGCGCCTGGCAGTCGCGGCCCGGTGCGGGTGTCGAACGCGCCAACGACGATCAGCGACGTCGCCGCAACGGTACTCGACGCCGCTGGCGCACCGCGCTCGCTGCCGGGCGAGCCGGCATTGAAGCTTGCGGAAAGCGCGCAGCGCGTCCGCGGCTTCGGCATGTACGACTGGGAGGATGACGGCTGGAAACAGCC
This sequence comes from uncultured Bifidobacteriaceae bacterium, assembly GCA_964356125.1. GTDB lineage: Bacteria > Acidobacteriota > Vicinamibacteria > Vicinamibacterales > JAMQPK01 > JAMQPK01. The sequence goes on from CAYHHH010000010.1 coordinate 36,336, forward strand.
GTATTTCGACGCGCTGGACGTGCTGGAGCTTCGCGGACCGGCGGTTGACGGAAACAGTTGGACGTTGGTCGATAGCCTCTATCCGCCCGACGCCGGCGACACCAATCGCACGCGCGGCGTACACGCGGTGCAGCGAAGCCGCTCGGGGTTCGTGTATCGCTGGAGCAGCCCGCACGGGTTCTTTCACGCGCCCCCACAGGCACGCCGGTTCGAGATCGCGATTCGATCGATCGCACCCAAACCACAGACGGTCACGTTCGTGGCCGCCGGTCGCGTACTGAACACCATCACGCTCAGCGATCAGGCATGGGTGACGGTGCAGGGGGTGCTGCCGCCTCCGCCCACGCCGGCCACGAACTGGCTCGAGCTCCACGTCGATCTGCCCTGGCGGCCCCGCGGTGAAGCGCGCCTGCTCGGCGTTCAGACGCGCGACCTCAAGTTCGGCCCCTGAACCTTGGTATGATTGCCGCGTTGAATCCCGAAGCGACACGAGAGGTCGCCGCCCGGCCGGCGCCCGGCGTGGTCCCTGGCACGGGCGAGCGCGAGCTCAAGTTCACCCTGCCCGCGAGCCGCGCCCATCTCGCCCGGCGGCGGCTCGAAAGCCTCTGCCGCCGCGATCCGGAGTTTCCGGCCGCCGTCGTCTGGACGATGTACTACGACACGCCGGCGCTGTCTTCACTCGGGGAGAAGATCAACAGCGACTATCTCAAGCGGAAAATCCGCGTGCGCTGGTATTCCGATCTCGAGGGACGCGTCTCCGGCCCGGCATTCGTCGAAGCCAAGCTGCGCCTCGGCACGCAGCGCTCGAAAGTGCGCGCGCGCCTTCCCTATCCGGCCGAAGACATCGCACAGTGGGATTTGCAGGACCCGCGGTTGCTCACCGCGCCGCTGCTGCTGCGCGACCAGGGTGTGCTGGGACACGCCTCGTGGCAGCCGATGCTGCTGCTGCGCTATCGCCGCGATCGGTTCGTCGAGCCGCTCACCCGTTCGCGCGTGAGCCTCGACGCCGATATTGCCGGCGCGGCGGCAAACCCGCGGTTTCTCTCGGCGCCCAATCTCTCGCCGTTGGCAACGGCTGTGCTCGAGGTGAAGGGAACCGGTGACGAATGGCCCGCCGCGCTCCGCCCGCTTCTCGCGCTGGGCATGCACAAGGCGTCGTTCTCGAAGTTCCTGGTGGTCTACGCGCATATGACGCGCTGGGTGTTGTAGTTTGGTTGGTGGATGGTGGTTCGTGGTTGGTAGGGTCCGCCTTTAGGCGGACCGTGGACAAATAATGCAGCAACAACTGGACAATCTCTTCGGAGCGCTCACGCAGGGAACCGGCCCGCAGGTCACGCCGCTGGCGTTCCTGCTGTTGATGGCGGTGTCGCTGCTGTCATCGATGTTCATCGCGTACCTCTACGTGCACTTCTATTCGAACCGGGCGACCGGCAGCCAGGTGCACCGCGCCTTTCCGCTGCTCGGCATTTCCATCACGGCGATTTTCGTCACGATCCAGTTTTCACTGCCGCTCTCGCTCGGTCTGCTGGGCGCGTTGTCTATTGTCCGCTTCAGGACGCCCATCAAAGAGCCCGAGGAGATCGGGTTCATCATGCTCGTCATCTCCACGTCGATCGCGGTGGCGACGTTCAAGCTGTCGTTCGTCGGGATCATCTTCGTTGTCGCCCTCGTCGCGCTGTTCGGACAGGCACTGATGCGGCGATTAACCGGCGCGGAGTCCGACGGCACGATCGTGATTTCGCTCCCCACGAGCGGCAAATCGGCCGATCCCGCCGCGATTACCGCGCTGTTGCGCAAGCGGCTTCCCAAGGCCAAGCTCGAGAGCGTCTCTCAAACGGATCGCGAGACCGTCGTGTCCTATAACTTCCAGGGGATTTCTGACACGGCGTTGACGGGACTGCAGTCAGAGCTGAACGCGGCGGTCGGACCCTCCACGTATAACGTCTTCCTCAACAGACCGGGCGCGTTGTAGATGCCCGCAGCACGGCGCATCCCCTCGTGGCTGCTCATCGTCGCGACGGCGGCAATCTGCGTGGGGACTCTCAAGCTGGAATCGGCCGACCTCTTTCCGCTCTGGCGGTTCGCGGTCCAGTGGAGTCCCGAAGCGCTGCCGAGCTCGCGCGCCGTGCCGGCCAACGAAATCGCGAGCGGCGTGCCCGTTCTCTCCCTCACCCTGAGCGATGTCGACCTGAACGATCCGGCGAAAGGGCTGCTGTCCAACAAGCGCGAGCACGGCGAAGAATGGGAGCGCGAAGGCAGCGTGTCGTACTACGAGGCCGGCACGCTCCGCTTCGCGTCTGGCGTCGGCGTCCGCATTCATGGCGGGGGCAGCCGCATCACGGCACCGCGTCCGGGATTCAGGCTCTACTTCCGGCGGAAGTACGGCCCGCGGGAGGTACCGCCGGGCGTGTTCTTCAGTCCTGCCGCACAGCCGGTCCGCCGCATCGTGATTCATGACGACGTGCGGCGCGACGGGAAGATCGACTGGTATTTCGCGAACCCGCTGGCCTACGACATCGCGCGTGCCATCGGCGCCATTGCGCCGGAGACGAAGCCCGTGCGTTTCTTTCTGAACGGCGAGTATTACGGTCCGTTCGTGGTCACCGAGCGCTTCGACGAGCGATTCTTTGCGGCACATTGGGGCTACGACGACATCCTGCTCAGCCAGGCAGAAATGAACACGCTGTGGGACTGGGTCAAGACGACCCGCCCACTGACGATGGCGAATGTGTCGCGGGATGTGAATATCGAGAACCTGACGCGATGGTTTCTTGCGGTGGCGTTCACGGCAACCAGAGACGCGTATCAGGGCCCCGGCCAGTTTCTCGACCGCACGAAGACGACCGGTGAATGGTTCTGGGTCAACTGGGACATGGACCAGAGCTTCCGCGACTGGAACCTCGACAGTTATCAATACTTGCTGGAGCGGGTCGCTGAAGACCGCCGCGGCCGCAACCCCGCAGAACCGCGCTCGGTGATTCTGTCGCAGCTCATGGCGGAAGATCCGCAGTACCGCGACTATCTCAAGCGCGCTGTGCAGAAGGCGCTGAATCATCAGCTGACGCAGGCGTTCCTGATGGAGCGATACGAGCACTATCTGACCACTTCGATGGAGCTGCAGGTGAAGCGCCTGGATTACCTCCCGCGTCTCCGTCAGTTTCTCGAGCGGCGCCGCGCGTTCTTCAGACTGACCAGCGAGCAGTGGTTGAATACGACACCGAGCCAGCGCGTGGCCATCGTCGCGCCGGCCAATGTCGATGTCCTTGTCGAAGGCGAACGCGTCAAGGGCGGCTACGACGGGCTGTATTTCCCAGACATCGAGCTGACGGCCGATATTCCCGCAGATCAACGCCAGGGCTTTACCGGCTGGAGCGTCAACGGCAGTCTCGTTCCCGGCGTCGCGCCGCTGAAGTTCAAGGCTGACCGCGATACGCAGATCGAAGCCGTGTTCAACAACAACGTCAGCACTCGCGGCGGCTCGGCTGCGCCGGTCTCTCCGACAGCCGCCCCAGCATCGGCCGCGCGCGCGGTCTGGAAAGCCATACCAGCCGGCGAATCGTGGATGGGCTGCGTGCCGAGCGACGATCGCTGCGAGGAGGCGGAGAACCCCCGCGTACGCAGCTCGTTCGCACAACCGTTCGAGATGCTCGATCGGGAAGTGTCGGTGGACGATTTCCGCGCATTCGCGGCAGCCACTTCGCGCCGGATGCCGCGGCAGCCAGAGTGGTATGCCGACGGCACGCACCCGGCCGTCAACGTGACGTGGACCGAAGCCACGGCGTATTGTGAGTGGGCCGGCGGCCGGTTGCCGACGGAAGCCGAGTGGGAACACGCCGCGCGCGGCGGGCTCGATGGAAACATATTTCCATGGGGCGACGAGTTCACGGGTCAGGCCAACGGTCGGCATCATCTCAAGGCCGAACAATTCGATTTCACCGTGCCTGTCGCGACGTTCCCCCCGAATGCGTTCGGCCTGTACGACATGGCCGGCAACGTGTGGGAATGGACGGCAAGCGCCTTCACGTTGACGCACGCATCGGAGCCCTCTGCCGGCGGCTACGACCTGCGCACGATCAAGGGCGGCGGGTGGGATAACCTGGTTTCACGCCTCCGCGTCTCCGAACGCGCGGCGTTATCGAGCTCCGGCCGGCACAACCTGTACGTCGGCTTCCGATGCGTTCGCGAAAAAGGGGACGGGAGTCTTTTTCGGTAATGTCTGCGAAAAAGACTCCCGTCCCCTTTTTCGTGCCCATCGGCGCCGCGACCGTCGCGGGCGTCGCGCTCTGGCTGAGCCGCGCGTCGTTCGACGTCGCCGGCACCACGCAGGCGCCCATACGTGTGGCGATGCTGCCGTCGCTCGCGGAGCTCATGGGTTTCGTGGCGCTGGCTCTGCTCATCGTGGCCGGCATGGCGGCGGCCATCCGGGGCAGCCGCGCCTTCTGGGAACCGGCGACTGACATACTGCTTCCGCTCTTGTCGCTGTCGCTTCTCATCCTGCCCTACTTGCCGTGGGTCGCGGATTGGATACCGGCGCTGCAGCTCTTCGCTGGGCCAGGACGCATTGTGATTTGGATAGTCGTCGCCGGACAGGTGTTGTGGCTGTTTCTTCCCCAACTGTCACGTCACATCGGCGTGCATGCACCGATCGTCGGCCGCTCAAAAGGCGCCGCGCTGTTTGCCATCGTCGCTGTCGCTTTGAGCGCGCCGTTCGTGCTCAACGCGCGCGCATTGCCTTCTGCATTTGTGGATTTGTTCAACTCAGTCAGGGCGCTCTCGTCGGCCACGCTGTCAACGGTGCCGGCGGGCGCGCTCGGCGTATTGTTCGATCAGGAGTACGGCGTCGTCTCGTACGCGCCGGTGTTGCTGCTTGGTTTCATCGGCCTCGTTGGCATGCTTCGCGACCGGTCGCATCGACGCCTCGCCGTCGTATTGAGCGCGGCTTCACTCCTGCTGATCGCGATTCCGGCAACCGTCGATCCGTGGTGGGCCAAGTCAATGATGCCGGGGCGCCCAGTTGTGCTCCTGCTGCCCGTGCTCATCGTGCCTATCGCATGGCTGTATGCGCGCCTCGAGCCCGACTCACCCGCGCGTGCGGGCGCGCAGGCGCTGCTGCTGCTCAGTGTCGCCGTGACATTGACGCTCGTGGTCTTTAATCCCCGCGTTCCGGCACTGCAGGAAGGCGATGGCTCGTCGTCGCTGCTTCAGTGGATGTCTCCCACGTGGCAATTGTGGCGCGAGGCCCCGACGTTTGTGGCGGGTGCGTCGCGCGCGTCTTCAATACGTCTGCTGTTATGGCTGACCGCTTTCGGCATCGTTTACTGGATGCTCGCGCGGCGATCGGCGCTGGCGAACGGCCGGGCGGCGCTTGCCACGACACTGAGCGGAGCGATCGTGTGCGTCGCGGTCGCCACCATCAGCGCTGCGGTTGTGCCGGACGCGGCGAGGCCGTTCGAAGCCGAGGGACGCGTGATGTTTCCTTTGCTCGAGACCTTCGATCCGATCGCGCGTCCGAACGCGCTCCGCTTCGACGAACTGTCTCTCGTCGAGCCTGGTGAGCTGCCGCCGCTGTTCGTCGCCTCTGCGGTGCCTGGACAGCGGACCGATCGGCAGCCCGTTCGTGTGGTGTTGAACGCGCGGTTCCGTTTGCCGGCGGGCCGTTATGTGCTCGATCTGAAAGGATCAGAGGCCGCCGGCTCGATGCCGGCGGCCTCGATGTCGCTGCAACTTGGCCGCGAAGGCCGGCCGGTCGAAAGCTGGCCGCTGGCCGTGCGCCCGGGTGAGCACAGTCAACACGAGTTCGACGTACCTCTCGATGCCGAATTCGTCGGGTTCCGCGCGACCAGGCAGGCCGAGCAGGCGATCGCTGAGCTTCGTATCAGCGCCCGCACTATCGTCGAGACGCGCAAACGATTCCCCGCGGGGACGGTCCTTTCGGCGGCGGCCTTTCCCCCGGCGCGCATCTTCTTTCACGACAGTTCGGCGTACCCCGAAGCCGGGGGATTCTGGGTGAGAGGCCGTACGACAGTGCGGATGACGCTATTGAAGGTGAGGGAAAGCGATCCTGCCGTGCTGCTCGCCATTCACAGTGGCGCGCGCCCGAACGTGGTAACGCTCGCGGCGCCAGGCTGGTCGCAGAAGCTCGAACTGGTGCCAGGCGTCACGCAGCGGGTCATGGTGCCGTCCAACGTTGGCGAGCGGTTCATTCCGCTGACGATCTCGAGCGCCGATGGATTCGTTCCGGCAGACGTCGAACAGAGACGCGATCGCCGGCTCTTGGGCGCATGGATCGCGTTTATCCCCGACGATATCGCCAGAACGTCCGCAGCCCCCTGACCCAGTCTTTCGCACCGATCTTTTTTCCTTCTTCCCGGCTCCGCGGACAATACTGAATCGGCACTTCGACGATATGGCATCCGCGCGCGAGCACCTTGGATGTGATCTCGTGGTCGAGCTCGAACCCGCTCGTCTCGAGATCGAGCTCGTTCAGCAAAGACCGCGGAAATAATTTCAGCGCGGTCACGGTGTCGGTGAGATAGCGCCCGGTGCACATGAGTCCCGCAACGCTCAAGCTTCGTCCACCGAGGTAGGCCGGCCACGACTGTTGTGGATATTTGCTGCCGAGCAGCCCCTTCGTGTACCGGCTTCCGTACACCACATCGGCCTGCTTCGAGAGCAGCGCCTGTACCATCGGCACGTAGTCCTGCGGCTCGTACTCGAGATCGGCGTCCTGAATCATCAGGTAGTCGCCCGTCGCGCGCTCGATGCCCGTGCGCACGGCCCTGCCCTTGCCGCCGTTGCGCTCGTGGCGGCACAAGACAACGTCCGGAAATCTCGCGACAACGGCCGCCGTCCCGTCTTTCGAGCAGTCGTCGACGACGATGATTTCCTTATCGAGGCCGTGGGGCGTGAGGTCGACCGCGCGAATGCGCTCGAGCAGCGTGCCGATGAAGCGCTCTTCGTTGTAGGCCGGAATGACGATCGACAGGCGCTTCACCGCCGCTCCAGCTCGCGCAGGTACGCCTCGAGACGCCGGCGATCGTCGGGCGTGTTGATGCCGACGGCTTCCAGATCGTTTGTCGCGGGACACGTCAACACCGAATGCCCACGCTGCACCAGCCACGGGAGAAACGGCAGAAAATTTCTCTCGCGCGTCGCAGCCGCCTGGATCGCCTCGCTGCTGAACGTCGGCAGCAGGTTGAAGTACGCATCCGGCGAGAGCGAGAACAGACCCATATCGCTTTCGCCCACCTCAGGCATGTCGTCACCCTCACGCCGCTCACGGATGGCCGCGATCCGTCCGGACATGTCGCGCTCAAAGTGAATGTACGGTGGCGCCTGGCGCGAGGTGGGAAAGATGGCGGACGCATCCGTACGCTCCTGAGACAACCGGCGCAGAGTGGAAATCGTGTCCGGATGCACCCCGATTTGATCGCACCACGTAATCCAGACACGCGAGGCGGCGCGCTGATGGACAGCATCCGACGCAAGCAGAATCGCATCGAGCATGCCCGTCGGCTCAGGCTGCTGCGCGTACTGCACGTCGAGCGCGGGTGCCATCTGCTCCACGTGCCGTCTCACTTGCGCTTCGAACGACGGATGCACGACCAGCACGACGCGCTGCACGGCGTGCCGGTAGCGATCGAACAAGTGATCGATCATCGCCCTGCCGTTGACCGGTGCGAGAACCTTCGGTGTGGTACTTTGAAGACGGGTGCCGGCGCCTGCGGCCGGGATGATTAAAACCGTGTCAGGAGTTAGCACGCGGTGAGACTTTCAAATCGGCAGACGCCGGCGCCGTCGGAGCGGCCGCTTTCGGCCGCATGAGGCGCTGCCACGCGATGAGGGCGAGGGAGCGCAAGCCTTCAAGCGGCGTAGTACGGCGCACGCGCTCCGGCGACAGCGGCAGGAACTGTACCGGGGTCTCGATCACGTCTGCTCTCTCCGCGAGCAGTGCCGACAGGAGATATTGATTGGCCAGCTTGTCGTCGGGCGCCACAGGCAGGCTCGTCAGGAACGACGCGCGAACGCCGCGCACGCCCGACAGCGTGTCGGAGATGTAGCGCCCGAATAAGAGGAGGTACGTCGCGCTGAGCAGGTGGCTTCCGAGCAGGCTCATCGAGCCAAGCACGGCATTATGCTTGTACCGCAACCGATACGACGTCTCGATATCCTTCAGTGAAAAGCGGCGGCTGCCCCACACTGCATCGAGCCGCGCGCTCATCATCGGCGAAAGGATGCCCACCAGATCCTCCGCGCGATACATTCCGGATGATTCGAAGAGGACCGCATAATCGAACTCGGCGTCGGCCAGCGCGCGCACGAACGCCTTGCCGGGCGGCTCTGTCGCGCCGCGAAGATTGCGCAGGCCGAACGGCAGTGGCTGCATGAACACGTCGTCGAGATCGGCGTCCGCGGTGTAGAAGACGGTGACGTCGACAGCGAGATCTTGGATCCCACCGCGCAGCATTTCGAGCACCGACTGGCTCAGCTTGTTCAGCGACGCGGCGTCGTACAGCCACACGGCGATGCGCTGGCGTCGCCGTTGCGACAGAAACGACTGCAGAAACGGCGTGAGCACCTTCGAGGCATCGTGCCGTCCGCTGACGCCATCCTCGTAATGCCCGATGCGCACCAGGCGCGGGTCTTCGAGTGTTTCAAGATGTCCGAGCGGCACGTAGCCGGCATCGGCGTCGGTTTCGAGAATCTGCGGATCGTTGATGATGTAATGCGTGATCAGCGTCGGCACGGGAAGCGGCAGCTTCCCCTTCTCTTTCAAGTAGTAGACGGCGCGCTCGACGATGTCGACCGCCGTGCTGCCGGAAATTTCCGAGTCGGCCTGAATGTTGGTGACGAGCAGCTTGATGGCCGTCAGGTTCGACGCAATCGCCCGGCTGAGGTCTTTGGTCAGGTACGACGGAAACAGGCTCGAGTGCTGGGTGCCCGGCGCGTAGATGATGAGATCGGCCGCCGCGAGGCGCTCGCGCAGCCGCGGGTTCAAGGGCATCGGCCGCGACCGCTGTTCCAGCCACGCCGCGCACTGCTCTTGCGACAGACAGCCGAGCGCCGCACGGTCGGCTTCGGACAGCGGCGCATCGATCAGGAACACATCAGAGATGCGGTTCTGCCGTTTCGCGTCGACAATTTCAGCCTCGCTCACGAGCACGCCGCGATCGCGCTCCAGCGCCACGAGAAACGCGTTCGTGCCGTCGGTCACATTGTCGATGAGCCCCGGCGTCAACCCGAGGAGCCCGCAGTAGTCGTCGACCGCGTCGTTGAACCGCCGGCCGCGGTGCAGGTAGCAGCCGGCAAACACTAGATTACCGATCGCGCAATCGGAAAACTCGAACGGGCGTCCCGTCGCGAGCTCGCGTGTCACCGCGTCGATCCGCTGCCGCATTTGAGGCCCGCCCGCGATTGCCACCCCTTCGAGCGCCTGCAGCGCCTCTTCGCGGGAACAGGGAACCGGAAGGCGCGTGTCGAACACCTCGACGAGGGCTGTGGGGCACGACTTGGTCTCGCGCGCGACGCGCGAGGCGTTCTTGCGGAAATCAGACGGGCCGAGGCTGTCGCCGAGAAAGCGCCGCACTTCTCCCGTCGACGCCCCATCGTCGTAGCCGTTGATGGCGATCGTGAGCGCCACATCGGGATGCCCGATGAGCTGGCGCGACAGCACGTCGGAACCGCGCCCGCCCGAAAAGAGCACTACGCTGACCACTCAGACGCTCAATGAATGCGGGAGAGTTTCCGGTTGGGGGGATTCGCGGATATCACGAATCACGTAAATAGGCTTGTCCTGCGATTCGTGGTACGTGCGCGACATGATTTCCGCGAGCAACCCCATCGTCACCAGTTGGATGCCCGAGAAGATCAGCAGCACGGCGAGCAGAAGGAGCGGACGGTTCGCAATCGACTCGTGCCCGAACAGGCGCTCGTACGACAGATATACGGCGATGAGGAATCCGATGAATCCCATCGGTACGCCGATGAGGCCGAACATCTGCAGCGGCCGCGTCGAGTAGCTCAGCAGAAACTTCACGAGCAGCAGATCGAGGATGACGCGGAAGGTTCTCGACAATCCGTACTTGGATGAGCCGTGTTTCCTCGCGCGATGGTTGACGACGACCTCGTCGATCGTGACCCCCATCTCGCTGGCAATCGCCGGAAGAAAGCGGTGCATCTCACCGTACAGCTTCAGCGGCTTCACCACATCGGCGCGGAACACTTTCAACGAGCAGCCGTAGTCGTGCAGCTTCACGCCGGTCGACCACGAGATCAGCTTGTTCGCCAGTCCAGACGGCAGCCGCCGCGTGAGCCAGGGATCTTTACGATCCTTGCGCCATCCACAGACGATGTCGCTCCCTTCCTCGACGCGCCGGATCATGTCGGGCAAGTCGCGGGGATCGTTCTGGAGATCGCCATCGGCGGTCGCAATCAAGCGGCCGCGCGCGTGGCGAAACCCGGCGGAAAACGCCGCGGTTTGTCCGAAGTTTCTGCGGAAGCGGATGATGCGCCAGCGGGGATCGCGCTGCTGATGCCGCAGCAGCCGCTCGAAGCTGTCGTCGGTGCTGCCATCGTCGATGGCGATGACTTCGTAGGTGCGTCCCCACCGTTCGAGCGCCTCCGTCATTTCGACGTACAGCACGTCGATGTTCGCCGATTCGTTGCGGATGGGAATGACGACCGAGAGCTCAGGGCTCATTAAAGCGCCATTATACAGGCGTTTAGGCAGGTTGACGCTTGCGCTTCCACAGGTAATAACCCACCCCGCCGGCGAGGACGAGGAGGCCGAGGACGAGCCCGACCGTGCGGCTATTCTCGTGGATGTAGTCGAGCGCCTGTTTGCCGTACATCACCGCCAGAATCCCCTCGCCGAAGTACCGCACGCCGCGCCCGAACGCAATCGACAGGATGAACGTCTTGAGCGGAATATTGGCGACGCCGCCGAGCAGCACGAAGATCTTGAACGGCGCCGGCGGCGGCAGCAGCGCGGGCACGATCAGCGCCATGGCGCCGTACTTTCGCATCAGATCGGACGCGCGCTCGAGGGTGCCCCCCTTGAACCGTTTCTGCAGCAGTGCATTACCGCCCTTGCGCCCAGCGAAGTACAGCGCGAGACAGCCGGCCACCGATCCGAGCGTGGCCATCGTGGCGTAAAACACCATGCGCTCCGGATGGTTGATGACCATCAGGACGATGAGCATATCGTTGACTTCGGGAAAGGACAGGAACGACGAGTCGAGGAAGGCGATGATAAACAGCCCCGGACCGCCCACACTGAGAGCAAATGCCTCAATCCATGCTGTGATTCGCGCCATCCGAGATTACTATTCTATTCGCGAAGTGACCGATCGGCTTCCCAAACTGCTCTCTGCGCTCGGCCTGCTCATCGGAGCAGGGGCGGCTCTCATCTACTACCAGCGTGGTCTCACGCTGAGCCATTACGACGCGAAGGCGCATCTGGTGGTCGCGCGCCGCGTGCTCGACAGCCTGACACCGGAATATTCGCAAATTGGCGCGGTGTGGCTGCCGCTGCCGCACCTGTTGAATCTGTTGCCCGTCCAAATCGATTGGCTGTACCGCACCGGGTTGTCGGGCGTCGCGATCTCGGTTCTGTCGTTCGCGCTCGCGTGCTACGCCATCGCGCGCCTGGTGCTGCGCGTCACCCGGTCGCGAGTGGCCGCGACGATCAGCGTCATGATGTTCGCGCTCGACCCCGACGTGCTCTATCTGCAGTCGACGCCCATGACAGAGCCGTTGCTGTTCGGTTTGGTGCTGCTGTCGATTTCTCTTGTCTACGATTGGGTTGAGGGCACGAAAAAGGGGACGGGAATCTTTTTCGCCGGGCCCCACGAAAAAGATTCCCGTCCCCTTTTTCGTGCCCCTGCCTTCGAGAAGCGCGCGCGCGCGAAGGCGGGGTGGGTACTCGTGCTCGCGTGTCTCACGCGCTACGAAGCGTGGATGGTCACTGCGGCCGTGCTGGTGCTCGCGACTGTTGCGCTCTGGAGGCGCGGCCTCTCACCGGTCGCGTCGCTGAAGGCGGGCGCGAACCTCGCCATCTACCCCGTCCTCGCGATCGTCGCGTTCTTTTTCCACAGCTGGTTCACCACTGGCGCGTGGTTCGTGACCGGCGGTTTCTACGTGCCCGACAACATTGCGACCGGGAGCGTGTACGGCTCGGTCATGGCGGTGGTGTACGGCATGCGCACGCTGATCGGCACGCCCCTCGTCCTGCTCGCGCTTGCTGGCGTGCTCGCGGTCCTGGTGCGCGGGTTGTCGCGCGCCGAACACGCGGCGTCGCTTGTCGTCCTGGCACTCGTGGCGTTGATCGCCCTGCCGGCGTACGCCTTCTTCAACGGTCATCCCTTCCGCATGCGGTACATGGTTGCGCCATCGGTCGGCGCGGCGGTCTTTGCCGGCATCGCGCTGGGCATGTTGAGAGGCCGCTGGCGCCACGCCGCGGCCGCTGCCCTCGCTGTGTGGCTGGTCGCGACCGTGAAGCCCATCGACGCACAGGCGCCGATGGTGCAGGAGGCGCAGTGGGATGTGCCCTTCAGCGTGGGGCGCCGCAACGTGACGGCGTGCCTCGCGCGCGAGTACCGCGGCGAGCGCATTCTGGCGAGCATGGGCTCGCTCGCGCATTACATGCAGGAGCTCTCGCACGCCGGCATCGACATTCGCGACTTCGTGCACGAGGGGACGCTCCCCTACTGGCACGAGGCCATCGAGGCGCCGCAGGGGCGCGTCGGGTGGATTCTGATCGAGGAGCGTGCCGAAGGGGGGGACCAGTTGGCGAAACGCGTACGCGAGTCGTCCGCCTTCACGGCTGGCTTCGCACGCGTGTGCGCCGACGGAGGAGTCGCGCTCTATAAAGCTACAACTAGGGATTAGTGATTCGGGATTAGGGATTAGATCAGCGACGGGTATCACGCGTGTACGCGCGTTCAGGCCTAATCCCAAATCCCCAGTCCCCAATCCCTGCTAGTTCGTGCCCGATCGACTGCGAAGAAATGCGCGGGTAATCTCGAGCATGTCGTCGTGAATGCGTCCGTTCGTGGCGAGAAGCTGCGAGCGCCGTGACGAATGCGGCTCGCCGGCAAAGTCGGTCACTCTGCCGCCCGCCTCTTCGACGATGATCGTGCCCGCCGCAATGTCCCACGGTTTGAGATCCTGCTCCCAGAAGCCGTCCATCCGCCCGGCGGCCACGTAGCAGAGGTCGAGCGCGGCCGAACCCAGGCGGCGCACAGCGCGGGCTTTGCCGACGAACTCGCCGAACAGGCCGACAATTTCCGGGACGCGGGTGTGGATGTCGTAGGGAAAGCCTGTGACCAGCATCGAGTCGACCAGCGTCGCCGCGGTGGAGACGTGAATGGGCCGCCCGTTCAGGAACGCGCCGCCTCCGCGCTCCGCAACGAATAGTTCTTGGCGTGTGGGATCGTAAATGGCGCCAATCTCCCCTCGGCCGTCGATTTCGAGGGCCAATGACGAACAGAAAATCGGCAGGCCATGCGCGTAGTTGTTCGTGCCGTCGATCGGGTCGAACACCCAGCAGTACGACGCGCCGCGCGTGGCCGCATCCTCGCCGAACTCTTCCGCGAGGATGGTGTGATCGGGAAACCGCTCCGCAATCATCTGGCGGAACATCGTTTCGACCGCGACATCGGCTTCGGTGACGAGATCGATGGTGCCTTTGTGCGATATCTCGAACCCGCTCTCGATGAAGCGCATCTGAATCTCGCCGGCTTTGATGACCGCCTCGACGGCCGTCGCGAGCAGCAGCGGGTCGTTCGTCATTCGCTCGGGCGGATGTGTTTGGTCATCCGCACCTCCATCCCCCCCTGGGGCGCGCGCCGCATGGAGACGTCGTCCATGAACTGGCGAATCAGGAAGACGCCGCGTCCGCTCGTGCTCAGCATATTCTCGGGCGTCAGGGGATCCTTGATGGCCTCGGGGTCGAAGCCGGGACCTTCGTCCCGCACCGTGACGATGAAATCGGGAGGGTCTGGCTCGTACGAGACCGAGTAATCGATGAAGACCCTTTTCGCCGGGTCGCTCGCGTTCCCGTGCGCAATCGCGTTCACGACAGTTTCGCGCACGGCCATCGCCGTCCAGTGCAGCGCTTCATCGTCGAAGCCCAGATGGCGCGCAATGTGTTCCGTGACGGCCTGGACGAGATCGAGCGCTGCTATCGTGCTGTGGATCTCGAGATGCACATCCTGGTAGCCGAAGAGCATCGTGTCCGAGGTAGTATAGTCTCCCGATGGCTTCAATCGCCGCAACGACGGTGAGGCCTGCCCGTCGCGTCACGGGCACGGTCGGGCTTGCCGGCGACAAATCCATATCCCATCGGTACGCGCTGCTCGCCGCGCTGGCGACGGGGCGATCCACCATCGCGCAGTACTCGCTGGGCGCCGATTGCGCCGCGACGCTCGACTGCCTCGCGGCCGCAGGTGTCGACATCAGGCGCACGCATTCCGCCGAGCGCGGGCTCACCGTGGAAATCGAGGGGCGCGGTCTGCGTGGGCTGCGCGCGCCGGCGTCCCCGCTCGACGCCCGCAATTCCGGCACGACGATGCGGCTGCTCTCCGGCGTCCTCGCGGCGCACCCGTTTGTGTCGGTCCTGCAGGGGGACGCCTCGCTGACCCAGCGCCCGATGGGGCGCGTCATCGCGCCGCTCGAGCTGATGGGCGCACGCATCGAGTCACACGACAGGAAGCCGCCGCTTACCATCCATGGCGCCGCGCTCAAGGGCGTCCACTATGGCACCGAGGTGCCGAGCGCGCAGATTAAGAGCGCCGTGCTGCTCGCCGGCCTTCAGTCGGAAGGCACGACGATCGTCCAGGAGGCGGCCGCGACGCGAAACCACACCGAGCTCGCACTGCAGGCGTTTGGCGCGACTCTGCAGGTCTCCGGCAACACGATCGAACTGGAGGGCGGTCAGCCCCTGCGCGGCGGAGAGTTCGTCGTCCCCGGCGATATTTCATCCGCGGCGTTCTGGCTGGCGGCCGCGGCCGCGGTTCCCGGGTCCGACGTGGAGATTCAGAATGTCGGCCTGAATCCGACACGTATCGCGCTGCTCGACGTGCTGCGCCGCGGCGGCGCCCTCATCGAGGAACATGTCGAGCGCAAAGCGGGCGGTGAGCCGTCGGGGCGCGTGCGTGTTCGTTATGGGCAGCCTCGTTCGTTAACCCTGGGAGCAGACCAAGTTCCATATCTCATCGACGAGATTCCTGCGCTCGCAGCCTGGGCCAGTCTCGGCGGAGAGCTGCACGTCACCGGCGCCGGAGAGCTCCGCGTGAAGGAAAGCGATCGCATCACCGCGCTGGTGCGCGGATTTCAGTCGTTGGGGGCCGATGTCGAGGAGTTCAGCGACGGATTTCATCTACGCGGGTCGCGGCGGCTGCGTGGCGGGCGGGCGGATGCGGCGGGCGATCACCGGTTGGCCATGGCGTTTGCGATTGCGGCGCTCGGCGCCGAGTCCCCTTCGATCATCAGCGGCGCGGATTCGGTCGCGATTTCCTATCCAGAATTCTTCTCAACGCTGGAGTCGCTGTGCGACCCGTCGTGACGATCCTGCCTTGAAGACGGACAAGATCTATCTGGTCGGATTCATGGCTGCCGGAAAGACCACGTTGGCGCAGGCGCTCGGGCGCCGGCTCGGCTGGCGCGCCGAGGACGTCGACATGCTCATCGAGGCGCGCGAGCGGCGAACCGTCGCGGAGATCTTCGCCCGCGAGGGAGAACCGTACTTCCGTTCGGTCGAACGGCAGGTCATCTGGTCGCTCCTGCCGCTGCGGCATGTGGTGGTGGCGACCGGCGGCGGCACGTTCGTCGATGCCGAGAATCGGGCCGCCATCAACGCCGACGGCGTGTCCGTCTGGATTGACGTACCGCTCGACGTGCTGCTCGCCCGCATTCCCGCCGACGGGCGCCGGCCGCTTGCCAACGATCGCGTGCAGATGGCGCTGCTCTACGAAACCCGCCGGCTCGCCTACCAGCAGGCGCAGTTGCGCCTCGACGCCTCGCGCGGGCACTCCGAGGAGCTGGTCGAACAACTCATCGAGCAGCTCGAATAGCGATGCGGTATCTGGTTCTCAGCGACATTCACAGCAATCTCGAGGCGCTCGACGCGGTGCTCCGGGCGTCTGCCGCACAGCGATACGACGCGGTGCTGGTGCTCGGCGACCTCGTGGGGTACGGCGCGGATCCGAATGCGGTCGTCGATCGCGTGCGCGACCTCCACCCCGCGGCGATAGTGCGCGGCAACCACGACAAGGTGGCGGCCGGCCTGGACGATGCGGAAGATTTCAATCCGATGGCGAAATCGGCGGCGCACTGGACGCGCCAGGCGCTCACGCCGGAGACCCTGCAGTACCTGCGCGACCTGCCGACAGGCCCTCACATCGTCGACGCGATGATCGAGATCTGTCACGGGTCTCCGCTCGATGAAGATCTGTACGTCGTCGCCGACATCGACGCCGCGCGCTCGATTGCCGTGGCGCGCACGCCGATCTGCTTCTTCGGCCACACGCACGTGGCGGTCAGCGCGCGCATGGACAACCAGCGCCGGCTCGAGATGGAATCGCCGCAGGGACATCCGGAGTTCCCCACGCCCATCGAAGCCGATTCGAAGTATTTGATCAATCCGGGCTCGGTCGGCCAGCCCCGCGACGGCGACGCCCGCGCCGCCTATGCGATTGCGGACCTGGAACGGAAGGTTGTGACGCTCTATCGGGTTGCGTATCCAATAGAAGCAGCGCAGAAAAAGATTCTGGATGCGGGACTGCCGCCGATGCTCGCCTACCGGCTCGGCATGGGACGATGAGCCTCGCGGAACAGGGGTGAGGGGAGAGGGAAGAGGGGAGAGGGAAGAGGGGAGAGGGAAGAGGGGTGAGGGAAGAGGGGTGAGGGAAGAAACACCTAAGCCTTGTGCCCTTGCGTTTCTGTCTTCCCTCTCCCCTCTTCCCTCTTCTCTCGCTTGCGCATTTCCATCGCCATCGCGTCCTGCGCTGCCCGGGAGCCGAGGATCCAGCCGATCGCGACTCCCACAAACAGGACGACGGGGATGAAGATGTAGTGCGCCGACGTCATGTTCGCGAGGTTCATGGACGCTTCTTTCCGATCTGTGCGGACAGGTGCGTCAACTCCCGATCCACCTTGCCGAGCTTCTTCCACATCATCCACACGTAGAACATGAATGCCAGCCATACGAACGCGTACGCGGCCATCACGAGCGGTGCGGACGGCAGCTGCTCGCTGGCCGGAATCTCGGTGACGGGCTGGAATTCGGACTGACCCGGCTGCGCGGACACGGCCGCGCTCATCAGCAGGAATACGGTGAGAAAGATGTTTTTCATTCTTCACTCTCGAGATACAACTGGTCCAGCATCGCGCGCTGCCGCTCGATGCTCATGCGCAGCATCAGCAGCGCCACGTACATCAGCAGAAAGCCGGCGAACGAGTACCACAGGGGAAAGGCGAAATCGACTGGCAGCGTCGGGACGACCGACGTCAGCGGATGAATCGTCCGCCAGATGTTCACCGACAGATAGACGAACGGCGACGCCGCCATTCCAAATACCGCGAGACCGGCCGCCAGCATTTCTGAACCAGAACCGCCGTAACGCCGCAGAAGAATGTACGAGATGAAAATCATCCACAGCAGGAACGACATCGTCAGGCGCGCATCCCATATCCACCACACACCCCAGGCCTTCCGCGCCCACAGAGGGCCGGTCACCATCGCCATCGCGCCATAGAGCACGGTCAGCTCGGCGGCGCCGTACGCCATCCAGTCGTAGACAGGCCGTCGCTTGATGAGGAAGATCCCGCTGACGATGCCGCAGAAAATCGCGGATAGCAGCATCAGCATGGCCGGCGGCATGTGGAAGTAGAAGATT
The DNA here is from genome assembly GCA_964356125.1 of uncultured Bifidobacteriaceae bacterium. GTDB lineage: Bacteria > Acidobacteriota > Vicinamibacteria > Vicinamibacterales > JAMQPK01 > JAMQPK01. The sequence continues at coordinate 54,233 of CAYHHH010000010.1, forward strand.
TTCTGCACCAGGCCCATCGTCGACTCATACGGCGCCCGCGCGACGAGAACCGGCGCGGTCATGAGGATGAGGCCCGCGAGGGCGACAATCGGGACGACAGCTTTATGACGCATGGTTTTCTGCAGTGGTCATTCAGTCATGAGCGGTTCGAACGTCCACAGGGACAACGTGACAAATACTACGTCAAAGCTCAGCAGCAGCATCATCCACAGGCGCGCCATCTCGATTTGCGGGTCGGCGGCGAGGAGTGCGCTGGTGCCGCGGACACCGGCGATCATTACCGGGATTGTGACCGGATACAGCAGGATCGGCAAGAGCACGTCGCGGCTCCGCGCGCGCGCCAGCATCGCGGCGAACAGCGTGCCGACGCTGGCGAAGCCGACGGTCCCGAGCACCAGGAGTGCGGACACCAGCCCGATATGGGCGAACAACCTTGCCTGAAACAGCAACGCGACCAGCGGCACCACGATCACCTGCGTCGCCAGGAGCAGCGCGACGATGCCGACGAGCTTGCCGACGTAGACCGCCGCGCGCGTGCCGGGCGCGAGGAGCAGCGCGCGCAGCGTGTCGCCATATCGCTCCCGCTCGAACGTGCGCCCCAGCGCCAGCGTCCCCGAGAACGCGATCGCGATCCACAGGATGCCCGCGGCCGCGTCGCCGATGGCACGGCCGTCTCCGCCCTCTCCCACAAACGACACGGAGAAGACCACCACGCACGACACCGCAAAGAAGATGGTCGTGTTCAGCAGCTCGCGGCTGCGCGATTCGATCGCGAGATCTTTGCGCGCGATGATCCAGACCACGCGCCAGAACGCCCTCACGACGCCGCTCCCGCCTGAAGGCGATCCTGATACCGCTTGCGCAGGCCTCGCACGTCGGGCTCACTCGCGATGAGGCGTCCATCGTGCAGAATGACCGCGCGATCGAGCACGGCTTCCCCGACGTCCAGATCGTGCGTCGCCACCAGCATGATGCAGCCGGCCGACCGCAGCTCGCGCAGACGCTCGATCAACGCCATGGTCGACGCGTCGTCCAGCCCGGTGAAGGGCTCATCGAGCAAGAGCAGCCGCGGATTGTGCAGCAGCGCGCGCTCGAGCGCCAGCCGCTGCCGCATGCCGCGTGAGAACCCGGACACAAGATCGTTCCCACGATCATCAAGCCGCGCACGGCGCAGCGCATCCGCTGCCACGGTTTCAGGATTGCCGACGCCGTAGAGGCGGCCGAAGAACACCAGGTTTTCGAGCGCGGTGAGCTCGGAGTACAGGTGGAGATCGTGCGAGAGCACGCCGATGCGCGAGCGCACCGGGGCGCCGATTTGTTTAGCGGTGCGCCCGCCGTACAGCACGTCGCCCGACGAGGGGATGGCCAGCGTGGAAAGGATGGCGAGCAGGGTTGATTTGCCCGCGCCGTTCGGCCCGAGCAGGCCGACGATCTCGCCGCTGCGGCAGTCGAGCGACACGCGCGTCAACGCCCGGCGGCGCCCGAAGTTCCGGCTGAGCTCGCGGATGGAAAGGTCGAGGAAGTCGGCGCTCACGCGGCGGCGCTCTGGCCCCCCTCGGCGTCGAGATCGCGGTAGACGCGCTCGAGCTGCGCCATCAGCGCGGGGCGCCGCTCGGCGTATTTCGCGGCGTCGACGCTGCCCGCACGGCGCTGCTGCTCGAGGCGCACGAGCTCGGTGTAGATCTTCTCGCGCTTGCCGCTGAGCTGCTTGATGCGCCCTGCGTTGGACCCTGGTAATGGCCGGCGCCTGGCCGCCCAGAAACCGCCGCCGAGCATGACGATGGCCAGCGTCAGCGCAATGCGCCGCGGCCAGGGGCTGTGGTGCGGCAGTCCCGACACCGTAATCGCCAGCGGCGCACCCGCTGGTATCGCCGGGCCCTGCGCGAGAATGTAGGTCTCACCCTGAATGGCGCGCTCCTGCACGTCTGGAAGCTGCGGGGACGCCAGCGAAATGTCGCCGACCTTTCTCATGAGCACGGCGAGCCCGGGAACCGCCAGCGGAAGCGTTTGCTCGAACGTCACATCGCCGCTCGTCACCGGAAGCCGAAAGGCAATCTGCACCTCGGTCTGCCCGGAATCAAACGGACCCGTGATCGTGACGTGATCGCCGAGCGACACCGCCTGGGGCGCACCGGCGAGCACTGTTGGGCTGATGGCTCCCGAGGGCATGTTTACGACCACCGCGGAGGGAGGATTCACGGGCGTGCGCGCGCTGTTCCGGATGTCGAGGAGGTAATACACCTGCAGCCCGTCGTCGGCGTGTTCGATGATGACGCGCGTCTGGTCGCCGAGCACGACATTGCCAGGCTGCGGTTGAAACACAGGCGCAGGCGCGTCGCCCCCTTTTGGTGTGGCGACGAGCATCACGCGGATACCGCCGTCGCCGGGCCATGGAAACTCCTGCGATTCGAGCCGCTCGCCGTCGACGGTTGCAACAGTCTTGACGGCCGTTCCCGGGGTGACGCCGCTGAACTCCGCGCGACCGTTCTCATCGGTCTTCACGGTGCTCACCAGCTTCCCGCCCGCATGCACCTCGACGGGATGTCCTGAAATGTTGTTGGAGAGTTGCCCGCGGATCAGCCGAACGGAGACGCGGCCTGCCGGCAGATCGGTGACGGGCCGCGGCATGCCCGACATCGTCTTCGGATCGGGCATCTGAAGCTGCGCGGAGGCGGGGGCGGTGAACGTAAAAAGTGAAAAGTAGAAAGTAGAAAGGCAGACGAGGAGCATCGCGAGCAGCTTTGTTCCGCACGATTTGCAGAATTTGGCGTCGCCATCATTCGATGTTCCGCAAGTCGCGCACTTTGCTCGACTAAAGTCGAGCCCTACCGAAGTTGAGTCGAGCCCTACCGTTGATGAGTCAGGCTCGGGTTCCTCGTAGGGCTCGACTTTTTCTCCGTAGGGCTCGACTTTTTCTCCGTAGGGCTCGACTTTAGTCGAGCTACCGGCTTT
>CAYHHH010000010.1:57284-62934 GCA_964356125.1 uncultured Bifidobacteriaceae bacterium
CGTAGGGCTCGACTTTTTCTCCGTAGGGCTCGACTTTAGTCGAGCTACCGGCTTTCACCAGCCGACTCGCGAGCTCACGTTCGATCAGCTCCCGATACCCGCTCGTCGTGTTGTCGAGCTGCTGCATCAGGCGCACCGCGCGCGATCGCAGGCGGGCGGACATCTCCTCGTAATCCTGCTCGTCCAGCTTCCCCATCGCGCGATCGAATTCCAATTCCTTGATCGAGCGCAGCACCATGTTCTTCTCGCGCTCGATTGCGGCGCGTGTATGTCCGCCGACCATGTCCGGCTCGCGGACTTCCCCGGTCGCGAGCGGACGGAGCGCATTCAGCGCGGCGAGGCCGACCAGAGCCGCCGCGAAAATCGCGAGGCACACGAAGATGAGGTTCGCGGCGCTCGTGCCGCGAATGACGAAGACGGCCGCCGTCGCGCACACCAGCGCGCCCAGCGTGAAGAATTGCCACGGCCGTAAAGAATCGGACGTTGATTGTGTGTGAGGCAAGGGACTAATCGAGATTTTCGAGCTCGCGGTCGAGCCGCTGCTGCATTGCGGCGTCTTCAGCAGAGACTGCGATGGGCTGCGTCGTGACAGGCTCGTCGTGCGAGCGCCGCGACCATTTTCTGACGACGAAGGCGCCGGCGATGGCGGCGAACCCGCCGACCGCGTACGGGAAGAACCAGGCGAGCCGATTGAAGCCCTTGTCGATCGGCGCCGAGAGCGGCTCCTGGCTTCCGTACTGGGCGACGAAATATTGAATGACGTCTTCGCGCGTCTTGCCTTCCTTCACCAGGCCCGAGATCTCCGCGCGCATCTCCGCCGCTTTGCCGCAAGTGCACTCCGCCAGATTCTTTCGACCGCACGTGCCGCACATGCACACGATGTCGCGCTGCAGCTCTCGCTCTAACGGCGAGTAGATCGCGACCGGGGCGCTGCCGCCCGTTTCGACGTGCTGCGCGAGCGCGGGCGAGGCAAGACTCAGAATCAACAGGAACATGCCGGCAGTGGCGGCCGCCTCCGGCGCCGGGAATTTCGCCATCGCGAACGCGAACGTGCGCTCCGGCAACATCACGATGCCCGTGCCGAGCGCCATGACGGCAAACCCGAACCAGATCCAGTTCACGAGCGGGTTGATGGTGATCTCGAGATTCGCCGTCTGGTCCTTCACCAGGTACGTGGACATATTGAGATACAGATCTTCGTGGAACTTGCGGCGGATGGCAACCTCGGTCGTCGGTTCCTCATGCTTGTTGAAGTGCCACCGCGCCGGGTACATCTTCGCGATCTCTGTGCCGCCTTCGAACACCGTGAAGTGCCCGGTGATCATCTGCTTCTGGTTGTCGTTGGTCACCTTCAGCGCGTCCATGCGAACGGTGTAGCTGCCGAGCTCCGTCGTCTGGCCGGGCTTCAGGAGCACCAGGTTCGACTGCTTGAACCCCTGCCCCGCAAATCCCAGGCACATCAGCACGATGCCGACATGGACGATGTACCCGCCGTATCGACGCCGCGAGCGGCCTACAAGGCCGATCGTCGCGGTGAACAGATCCGTGCCGGTGCTCCTGCGGCGAATGACGGCGCCCCGCCAGAACTCCTGCAGGATGGTGCCGAGCACGAAGCCCGAGAACACGAACGCGAGGGCCGACGCCCACACCCGCACGCCCAGCGCGTAGATGAGGACGGCCGTCATAAGCCCCGACATGACGGGCCACATGAACTGGTACTTGAGATTCGACACCGACGTCTTGCGCCACGCGAGCAGCGGGCCGATGCCCGTCAAGAGCAGCAGCATGAGGCCGATGGGCACCATCCATCGATTGAAGAACGGCGGCCCGATGGTGATGCGCTCGCCCGTGACCGCCTCGCTCAGCGTCGGGAACATCGTCGCGAACAGCACGAAGAACGCGCAGAACAGCAGAATCCAGTTGTTCACGAGGAACGCGGCTTCGCGCGACGCCCACGAATCGAGCTCGTTGCTCGCGCGCAGCAGCGGCAGGCGGTAGATCACCCATCCGAAACTGAACACGAGAATCACCACCATGAAGATGCTGAACATCATGGCAAGCTCGGGGTTGTCGCCGAACGAGTGCACCGACTGCACGACGCCCGAGCGCGTCATGAACGTGCCGAAGATGGTAAGGAAGAACGTCAGGATGACGAGCGTCATGTTCCAGACGCGCAGCATGCTGCGGCGTTCCTGCACCATCACCGAATGAAAGAAGGCGGTCGCCGTAAACCACGGCAGCACGGCGGCGTTTTCCACCGGATCCCATCCCCAGAATCCGCCCCAGCCCAGCTCTTCGTACGCCCAGATCATGCCGAGCACGAGGCCGAACGACAGGAAGATCCACGCAAACATCGTCCAGCGGCGCACGGCGCGCAGCCACGCGTCGTCAAGGTGTCCGGTGATGAGCGCGGCCATGCCGAAGGCGAACGGAATGGTCATCCCCACGAAGCCGATGTACAGCGACGGCGGGTGGATGACCATGTAGAAGTTCTGCAGCAGCGGGTTCAGCCCGTTGCCGTCGGGCGGCACCTGCGTCAGGTACGTGTTGAACGGGTTGTTGTGGATGATCATGAGGAACAGAAAGAACATCTGCACCCCGGCGATCACCGCGACGACGTAGGGAATCAGCTCACGATAGCGATCGCGGTTCACGTGCACGGCGAGGCTGCCGAAGCACGCGAGCAGGAACACCCAGAACATGATCGAGCCGTCGAGCCCGCCCCAGTACGACGTGATCTTGTAAAACATCGGCTGAAACGAGTCGGAATAGCGCGACACGTACCGGATGGAGAAATCGTCGGTGACGAAGGCCTGGACAATCAGGATCGACGCCATCACCATCAGCGCGGTCATCAGGTGGAACGCGCCAATGCCGCTTTCGATGAGCCGCCGCGATCCGCGCCGCGCGCCGGCCACCGAGGCGGCAGCCGCGTAGGCGCAGACGACGAACGTCACCAGCAGAACGGTGTAACCAAGTGTGGCCATATTGGGGGAGCTCTCTAGTTACTCGTACCCGTCTTGAGGTCGAAGTTGGCCTTTTCCTCGTACTTCGAGGGGCACTTCGCCATCACGCCGTTCGGATCGACGGCGAAGTGGTCGTTGGTGACTAATCGACCCTTCAGCACGACCTCGGCTTCCTCTTTGAACGTGTCCGGCAGAATGCCCGTATAGGTCGCGCGGACGACCTTGCCCTTGTTTTCGACCTTGAACTCGTAGTCGAACGTGTCGGGCTTCCGTCCCCAGCTCTCCTTCACCACGAAGCCATGGAGCTGCAACGGTCTCCCCTTCCACTGGTCGGGGCTCACCATCACTTCGTCGACGTGCTTGTAATACGCCGTGTCCTGCTGCACCGAATACCAGAACAGGCCGCCGAGGGCCGAGAAGAGGACCACCGCCGTCAGAGCAATCTTCGCTATTTTGGGCTGCATAAGATGTCTCGAAATGTCGCGATTTTACTGGGATTTCTTACCGTTCAGAATATCACAGCCCAGCTCCTTCAAGAGCTCGTACACACTGGAGATAGGCAGGCCGACCACGTTGGAGTACGAGCCGTCGATTCCCTCGATGAACCGCGACGCCAGCCCCTGCACGGCATAGCCCCCTGCCTTGTCGTACGGCTCCTTGGTGGCGACATACCACGCAATCTCGGACTCCCCCATCCGGGCCATCCGGACGCGCGTGGGTTCGACGTGCACCAGCCGCCGACCGTTCTGGCAGACGCACACACCGGTCAGCACGTCGTGCGTGCGGCCCGACAGGAGCCGCAGCATGCGCGTGGCATCCGCGGCGTCCGCCGGCTTCGCGAGCACTTCACCGCGGATGACCACGGTTGTGTCGGCGCCAAGGACGAGCGCATCGGGATGTGAGGCGGCTGCCACGGCAGCTTTCGCTTCGGCGAGGCGCGCGACCGCGTGCTCTGGCTTCTCTCCGAGCCGGAAATGCTCGTCCACCTCGACGGGAAACACATCGAAGGGAATGCCGGCAGCCCGCAGCAGGTCCGCCCGCCGCGGAGATCCGGACGCGAGCACAAGGCGCATGGGAACGAATGTTACACTGCGGGAGTTCACCGTTGACCGTTTGCCGTTTACCGTAGACGGCAACGGTAGACTGTGAACGGTAGACGGTAAACGCCAATGGATTCCCTTCATTCCGTCGTGCCGCGGGCGCTGACCGAGCTGTTCCGGCACGGGCCGATGTCGCAGGGCAAGCTCGAAGTGGCGTGGCGCGTTGCGGTCGGCGACGCGATCACGCGCGTCACCAGCGTTCGTCTGCAGCCCGAAGGGGTCGTCGAAGTGCACCCCGCCGATCAGCGGTGGCACAAAGAGCTGAAGCGATCGTCATCGATGATTCTGACGCGGCTCATCGGCCTTCTTGGGACCGACAGCGTCACGCGCATCGTCGTAAAGTGATATGCGAACGCCCGTCATCATCAGCGCCGTCCGCACGCCATCCGGCAAATTCCTCGGATCGCTGAAATCGCTTCAGGCGCCGCAGCTCGGCGCGATTGCCGTACGCGAGGCGGTCGCGCGTGCCGGCGTCGATCCCGCGTCGGTCGAAGAGTGCATCATGGGCAACGTGCTGACGGCGGGCGTCGGCCAGGCCCCTGCACGCCAGGCGGCACTCAACGGCGGCCTCAGCAACGACGTCGCGGCGCTCACCATCAACAAAGTGTGCGGCTCGGGCCTGAAAGCGGTGATGCTCGCGGCGCAGGGCATCGCCCTCGGCGACATCGACATCGCCGTTGCGGGCGGCATGGAGTCGATGAGCAACGCGCCCTATCTTCTCCCACGCGCCCGCGAAGGCCTGCGCATGGGCGACGCGAGCCTTGTGGATTCGATGATTCACGACGGCCTGTTCTGCGCGTTCGAACACTGCCACATGGGCATGTCGGGCGAGCACGTCGCCGACATCTACGGCGTGTCGCGCGAGGAGCAGGATCGCTATGCCGCCGAGAGCCACCAGAAAGCTGCACGCGCCGCGGCGGACGGACGTTTCTCGGCGGAGATCGTGCGCGTCGAAGTGCCGCAGCCCAAGGGTGCTGCGATCGTGTTCGATCGTGATGAAACGATACGACCCGACTCCACGGTCGACGTGTTGAAAGCGTTGAAGCCGGCGTTCAAGAAAGAAGGATCGGTTACAGCCGGAAATGCGCCGGGCGTGAATGATGGGGCCGCCGCGCTCGTCGTGATGTCAGAGGAACGCGCGACCGCGCTCGGCGCGAAGCCGATGGCGCGCATTGCCGGCTACGCCACGAGCGGTCTCGCTCCCAAGCTGTTGCTGATGACGCCCGTGGAGTCGATTCGAAAGCTGCTGATACGCACCGGATGGCGGCTCGAAGACGTCGACCTCTTCGAAATCAACGAAGCGTTCGCGGCGCAGATGGTGGCGATCATCAAGGAGCTCGGTCTCGATCCCGCGCGCGTCAACGTCAACGGCGGCGCAATCGCGCTCGGCCACCCCATCGGCGCCAGCGGCGCGCGTGTGCTGACCACGTTGCTGTACGCGATGAAGCAACGAAGCGCGCGGAGAGGAATCGCCTCCTTGTGCCTGGGCGGCGGTAATGGCGTCGCGCTTGCGGTCGAGCTGTAAGTCGCTAGTCGCTAGGCGACAGTCCGTTTGCTCCATACCGCCCAGGCGATCAGTGCCAC